>CAYYRK010000048.1:0-1815 GCA_964473915.1 uncultured Pseudomonadales bacterium | reverse complement strand
ATGAAAGACTACCCAGAAAAAAGCTGCGATATCTCACGACTCGTTACGCACCCAAAATTGGTTGAAGCTGCCCTCAGCGGACAAAAAACCCAGCAACGCCGAGATGGTGTGTATGCCTACCCAGATGAAACCTTTGAGCTAGAAGGCGTCACCTTCAAACTCACCAGCCTAGAACGCCAAAAACTGGGTGAAATGAGCGATGCCGACGCACAAGCCGAAGGCTACCCAAGCCTTGAAGCTTACAAAGGCCTTATCCTCAGAATGCACCCTGGCATGACATGGGAAAGTGAAGATTTAGTCTGGGTTCACTCATTTGATCGCGCCTAATAGCTGAAAGAAATAACGCAAAGATACAAAGAAAACCCAAACAAACATTCCCCTTTGAAAAAGGGGGGGTGAGGGGGGCAAAACAGCCACGACTATATTAAGGCTGCAAGAAATGGGGTCAAGATCTTTGGTTTTGACACAAGAAGAAAGGCCTACTGTCCCCTCCCCGAATAAGCGGCAAAATAACTCGCCATCATTAATTATTTCGACGCTTTATAGAGCGGCCAGCTTGTTCAGAAAATGGATCAGTAGGCCATCTATGTTTAGGGTATTTAGCGCGCATCTCCTTGGCAATATCTGCATATGATCCTCCCCAGAAGTTGGCCAAATCACTGGTTATTTGTATGGGTCTTCTTGCAGGGGACAACAACTCAAAGCGTAATGCAATGCTATTTTCCGCCAGCATGGGCGATGCAAGCTCCCCTAATATCTCTTGCAAGACAACCGAAACAGTTGGCCCTTGATGGTGGTCATAAATGATAGGAACGCGCTTACCACTTGGCGTTACATAGGTCGTTGGGGCTTGGGCCTCAAGTACCTTTGATTCTTCGTAGGTTAACAATGAAAAGAGCAGTGGAAACAGGTTCACTTTTTTTAAGTCGGATAGCTTTTTAATCGTGGGAACGTATGGAAGCAGCCAATCGTCAGCCGCCCCCATAATGCCCGCCTCTGTTAATACGGGGAAATTCTTTATTTTGCCGCCTAGCCATATCACCCGATTCATCCACTCATCACAGCCCTTCGTCCAACTTAATAGGGCCTTAAAGTCTGTTTTTAACAGCCCCTTAATACAGTCTAAAATAAACTCGATAGGCACATCATAAGATAGGGTTTCTTCAATGGTTATGCTGCCATATTTTTGCGATACCCTTGCAAAGACACGGCTGTTATTGGGCGCTAACTGATACGACCTTTCTTCTGATATATTATCCGCAAATTTGTCCGTTAGCATCTTTTCGTTAACGCCTATCGCACTAAATATGCGCCCCTCCTTTTTTTGAGCGTCACAATCATTCACCACTAAATACTCATCAGTAATAAGCGGGTCAGATTCACTCAGAAACACCCCTTTACCATTGGCTAATTGATATTGATGTCGGCTGGAAGAGCGTCTTTTCGCTAGCCGTTCAGGAAAGGCTAGCAGCAACAAATAGGCGGCAATATCTGCCATCCCCGACACCGCGACGCCAATTTTTTTGTGCCTGATAGATGACTGCAGGGTACGCACATCTTTAAGCACAGTTTTTAACGCATGACGGTTCACGAACGGTTTATGGGCTGTTGTCGCCCCGCCTTCAATCAGAACCTGCAACCTCATCAAAAGGTCCCCACTGTCGCTGCGTTGAAAAATATCGCGTTCTGATAAAAGCGCCGCAATATAACAGGCCACCTCACGCTCTGGGTGACCCTGAGCAGCCAATAGCATTTTTGCCAGCCGTGGGTGAATAGGTAGAGCCGTTGCTTGCTGACCCTGCGCGGTCATTTTGC
>CAYYRK010000047.1:12854-16233 GCA_964473915.1 uncultured Pseudomonadales bacterium | reverse complement strand
CTGGCTTCTTGGTTTTGTCGGCTTTATCTAGTCACAATAGGGTAAAATTAAAAAATGTATCGGTGTAGAGTGCATCGGTATGAGGGGAGTGATGTTTTTTGGTTCAGCATTAGTGGGTGTAGCCAGATCGCAGTATACCTTGTGTGCTTGAGCCATAAAAACAACGGCAAGCATTATGATTACAGGAAATAGCGGTAACGAATTTACAGTTGCGCGGGTCAGAAAGTATTTGACTGAGGTTATAGCTCGTCTTGATCAGGCGTTTAAAGCTTCGGGTGAAGTTGATAATACAAAAGCTAAAACTGTTGCGATTGTGAAAAAGATTCAGGCTGATATATTTGAAGAGAGGAGAAGGGCTTTAGTTGGCAATGACTCTTTTCTTGAGGAGTGCGGTTATATTGCTGCGTTAAATGCAGCGCTTGGTTTTATAGAGTTAGGACTTGATAGTGAGTCACAGCATAAATTCTCAAGTTGTTTGTACGGAGCATCGCTCCTGGTCGGTTTTTATTTGCATCAAATGCATGAACCAGGCAGCACGACAGGTTGACACCATAAACTTTAATCCGGGTTAAAAATAAGTAGGCAAAATGGCAGACTCTCTTGCAGATCAATTATTAAAGGCTGGGTTGGTAGATGGCAAAAAAGTCCAGCAGGTTAAAAAAGATAGAAAGAAACAACAAAAACGACAGTTTAAAAGTAAAAATAGGTTGGTTGATGAGAGCAAGCTGGCTGCGCAACAGGCATTAGCTGATAAAGCAGAAAAATCTCGCCTATTGAATCAGCAAAGAGAAGCTGAATTACAGGCGAAAGCGATTGCGGCACAAATTAAGCAGCTGATCGAAACCAGTGCGATCAAGCGTGAAGGTGACATCGCTTTTAATTTTGTTGATGAGGGCAGAGTCAGAAAAATATATGTCAACGGTAAGATCCAGGACAATTTGAGCAGGGGGAATTTGGCGATTGTAAAATTGCTGGAAGCTTATGAGTTGGTGCCGGCCGCTATTGCACAGAAAATTGCCCAGCGTGATGGTTCTTACGTGCTATGGGTTAACGAGAAGGCTGAAGTTGTAGATGAAAACGATCCCTATGCAGATTACAAGATTCCTGACGATTTGATGTGGTGAGAGTTTTTTTATGAGCATTCTTGTGCAGCGCCTGTGGCCACTAAATATTTTGGATGTGGCCGGTGCCCATGTTGGTTGTCAGATTTATAAGGGAATACTCGTTGACAAGACAGTGAAGCGGTATATAATCGCCTTAGCTTGAAAGTACGTCTTATATTTATGCAAACCATTTCGATGTCCCGCCTTTAGTGTCTCGTCCTGTTCTCCATAAGTAATAGCAACACTTCTAGCAAAACGGCCTTCTTAGAGGGCTTTGGTTACTCTTGAATTAATAGGATATGATTATGTCTACTACTACCGGTACTGTTAAATGGTTCAACGAAGCTAAAGGTTTTGGTTTTATTGAGCAAGAATCTGGCCCCGATGTGTTTGCACACTTTAGTGCTATCTCTGGCTCAGGCTTCAAAACTCTGACTGAAGGTCAGAGAGTTGAGTTCACTGTTACTCAGGGTCAAAAAGGTCCTCAAGCAGAGAATATTATAGCGCTTTAATCATTAACAGAGCGTTATGGCTTGCGATGCAAGTCAGCCTCATGCTTTACCCTTTTAAATAAAAGAGTAAAGTTGGGGTTTGAAAGGGCAGGGCCAGTAGGTCTTGCCCTTTTTTGTTGGTTGGATCGATTTTGCTTTCTCTGATCCTGCGACTTTAGCGCTGTTATTGATAAAAATCCTAATCGCAACTCAAGTTAATTATTGATCCCAAAGGATGGATATTTTGCACCATACCGATTTTTCGTCTCTTAAACTGGATTCCGCTCTGATCGGAAATTTAGCCTCTCTTGGCTATCAGGCTATGACGCCTGTACAAGCGCAGAGTCTCCCCCCTATTCTAGAGGGGAAGGATATTATTGCGCAGGCGAAAACGGGGTCGGGGAAAACTGCTGCTTTTGGTTTAGGATTGCTAGAGAAACTTGACGTTAAACGTTTTCGTGTGCAATCACTGGTACTCTGTCCTACTCGGGAGTTGGCTGATCAGGTGGCGAAAGAGATTCGCAAGCTGGCCAGAGCTGTTCATAATATTAAGGTGCTAACCCTGTGTGGAGGTGTGCCGTTTGGCCCTCAGGTCGGCTCTCTGGAGCATGGTGCTCACATCGTAGTGGGAACGCCAGGGCGTATTGAGGATCACCTGCGCAAGAATACCCTTAATCTGGATAATTTGAATATCCTGGTGCTCGATGAGGCTGATCGGATGCTTGATATGGGGTTTCAGGTAACCCTGGATGCGATTATTGAACGGATGCCCAGTCAGCGCCAAACGCTGTTGTTCAGCGCAACCTATCCTGACCAGATACAGTTTATTGCCAAACGCATCATGATAGATCCGGTCAAAGTTCAGGTGGAATCCACTCATGATAGCTCCAGTATTGAGCAGCATTTCTACAGGTTTGATGGCGGTGAGCAGCGTATAACCGCTTTGCGGCTGCTGCTTTTAAGCTATCGGCCAGGCTCTACTCTGGTATTTTGTAATACCAAGCGGGAAACTGAAGAAGTGGCTGATGCACTGTGTGGT
The DNA here is from genome assembly GCA_964473915.1 of uncultured Pseudomonadales bacterium. Taxonomy (GTDB): domain Bacteria; phylum Pseudomonadota; class Gammaproteobacteria; order Pseudomonadales; family IMCC2047; genus CAYYRK01. Next base: position 13,600 of record CAYYRK010000047.1, on the reverse strand, counting down.
CATGGTTTTAGTGCACTGGCACTACATGGAGATCTGGAGCAGAAGAGTCGTGATCAAATTCTGGTGAAATTTGCCAATAAAAGTGCGTCAATTCTCGTTGCCACCGATGTGGCGGCGCGTGGTTTAGATATCGATGCCCTGGATGCTGTTATCAACTATCAGATCTCTCGTGAATGTGAAGTACATCTCCATCGTATCGGTCGTACAGGGCGGGCGGGCAGTAAAGGGATTGCCTGTACCCTGTATAGCGAAAAGGAGGCTTACAAGGTTTCCAAGTTAAGTGAATTTCTTGGTCAAAATATTGAACCAGAGCCTTTGCCACCTTCTAGCCTGCTGGACAGCCACACTTATAAGCCGCCCATGGCTACCCTGCAAATTGACGGAGGCAAAAAACAAAAAGTGCGACCTGGTGATATCCTGGGTGCCCTTACGGGGGAGGATGGCATCAGCGGGCAAGAGGTTGGCAAAATTCATATTTTTGCTAACTGTGCTTATGTGGCTGTGCGCCGGGATGCAGCCAACTGCGCATTCAAAAAGCTGGCCAATGGGAAATTAAAGGGGCGAACATTCCGGGCTCGGCGGGTATAGGGTTTGAAAACAAACCTGCTAGCCAGCCTGGACATTACCCCCACGACCTTTATTATTGCTGTGGGCCCGGTTGCCTGAGTCATCCCTGGTTTGGCTATGATTGCCGGTATGTTTCCTGTTTTTACCACTGGGTTTATGGCCACGGGCATTCTCGCTGG
>CAYYRK010000047.1:0-12754 GCA_964473915.1 uncultured Pseudomonadales bacterium | reverse complement strand
CCGGTATGTTTCCTGTTTTTACCACTGGGTTTATGGCCACGGGCATTCTCGCTGGAGCGTTGACCATCGTGGTGCCCAAATTTAGAGGGTTTTGATTTTTTGGGTCGAGTCTGGCGATGATTTAAGCGTGATTCAGGCAGTTCATGAACGGGTTCAAAACCCTCAATTAACTTTCGCGTCAAAGGTTGTTTAATCAGGCGCTCAATATCGTTGAGCTGCTTAAACTCGTCAGCACTCACCAAAGATACCGCATGGCCTGTGGCGCCAGCCCGGCCGGTACGACCAATTCGGTGTACGTAATCTTCCGCCACATTAGGTAGATCAAAGTTGACTACCTGTGGTAACTGATCGATATCCAACCCCCTGGCTGCGATATCGGTGGCCACCAAAATTTGGGTTGAGCCGCTTTTAAATTCGGCCAGGGCTTTGGTTCTCGCGCCCTGACTTTTGTTGCCATGAATGGCGGCTGCCTTAATGCCCTCGTTTTCCAGATAGCGTGTTAAGCGATTGGCGCCATGCTTGGTTCTGCTAAAGACCAATACCCGTGTCCATTGATTGTCGTGAATCAATTGCGTGAGCAGTGCCGACTTCTGTTTTTTATCTACCGGGCAGATCCACTGGGTTACTGTGGGCGCGGCCATATTGCGCGGGGTTACCGAAATTTCAAGAGGGTTGTTGACCAGTCCTCTTGCCAGACTGCGAATATCATTAGAAAAAGTTGCAGAGAACATCAGGTTCTGGCGCTGCTTTGGTAAAAGTGCCAGAATCTTGCGAATATCGTGGATAAATCCCATATCCAACATGCGATCAGCCTCATCAAGCACTAGTATCTCTAGTTGCTTAAACTTCACCGCATTTTGATTATACAGATCAAGCAAACGTCCGGGGGTTGCCACCAGTACATCTACGCCTCTGCGAAGCTTCATCATCTGAGGGTTTATTTTTACTCCACCAAATACCACCGCAGAGCGAAGGGGTAAATTTATTCCATAGGTGGCTACGCTCTCGCCAACCTGGGCGGCCAGTTCCCGGGTCGGTGTTAATATCAGGGCGCGTACCTGATTGGGTTGGGCGAGCGCCCCTTTTGATAATAGCTCCAGTATGGGGAGTGTAAATCCAGCTGTTTTGCCGGTACCCGTTTGAGCGGCTGCCATCACATCTTTGCCCTGGAGCACTGCAGGTATTGCCTGGGCTTGAATAGGTGTAGGTGATTCGTAGCCCTGTTTTGTCACGGCATCAAGAATGGCGGCGGATAGGCCTAAGGGGGTAAAGCTCATAGAGTTTCTCTCGTAACTGCTTTTGATAGGGCAGACCAGCTCTGGCTGACTGGCGCGCAGCTTACAGGAACTCATTCCCAAGAGCTATTGTTTCTTCGCCCTAATAAGTTCGTGAACCGCACTGAGCTCCCTGATGGCCATAAATATTGAGATCGGGGTAGAAACTCTATAGTACAGGCAAAACACTTCTAATAAATCAACGAAAATAGATGTTTTCATTATGGTTTTGCGTATCATAGGGTACTATTGCGCTGATCGCGCCAGGCGCAGTTGTTGCCCAGCTTTCTAGCATTGATATTTGCTTGTGTGTAGGCCAATCATATCGTTTTCTCTGGGATAGCCGGACATTAAAAGTGCCACTATTGTTAGTGGTGGTTGATCCGTTATTTTTTGCGATAATAACGGGAGCTTAGGCTCAGTTCAAAACTGTCTAAAGATCGGGATGTTGCTGTGGAGCGTTTTAGCCATTCTGCACGGTTTCTATTTCGGTTACATCATGTGGGAGGTTTTGGCAAAATATTAAATCGCAGTCGCTAGTTTCCTTATGCAAATTGAGACCTTTCGTACGAATGTCTCAAGTTCATTGACGCACGTTTTATTAATAGCAAATAACAGGTGCGCATTTCTATTGTCCGTATCATCACAATGATTGATACCACCTTGTCAGGTAATAAGCATGTCCAAAACCGATAACAGTAAAGAGCCAGAAAACTCACATAATAGCCCAGAAATTAAATTCTCTGATTTTTCGTTATTACCGGAGATACAACAAGCAGTGGCGGCGACCGGTTACGAAACTCCGACGCCGATTCAAGCCAAGACCATCCCCTATTTATTGGAAGGGCGCGACATCCTCGGGGTGGCGCAAACGGGTACGGGTAAAACGGCTGCGTTTGCACTGCCGCTGCTAACCAATATTGATAGAAAAGCCAGGCATCCACAGGTTTTATGTTTGGCGCCAACGCGTGAGCTGGCGATTCAGGTCGCTGAGGCTTTTCAAGGTTATGCAAAATTTTTAAAGGGGTTTAAGGTGCTGCCGATCTATGGTGGTGCAGACTATCGTGGTCAGATCCGCCAGTTAGAGCGTGGTGTTCAGGTAATTGTCGGAACGCCTGGGCGGGTTATGGATCATATCCGTAGAGGTACGTTGGTACTGAGTGATCTGAAAACTCTGGTGTTGGATGAAGCTGATGAGATGCTACGCATGGGGTTTATTGATGATGTGGAGTGGATTTTGGAACAGATGCCTGAACAGCATCAAACCGCGTTGTTTTCGGCAACCATGCCTGCCCAGATCAAAAAGATCACTAAAAAATATTTAAAGAATCCTGCGGAAATTACCATTAAAGGAAAAACAACCACCGCACCCGCTATTCGGCAGCGTTTTTTGCAAGTGAACAATCATGAAAAGCTCGATATGTTAACCCGTATCATGGAATCTGAAGAGTTTGATGCGATTATCACATTTGTGCGCACCAAAAACGCTACTGTGGAAGTTGCAGAACGTTTGCAGGCACGTGGTTATGCCGCCGAAGCACTCAATGGTGATATCGCCCAAAATCAGCGTGAAAAAACGGTAGCACGGCTAAAAAATGGCGGTATTGATATCATTATTGCCACTGATGTAGCCGCACGAGGTTTAGATGTAGAGCGTGTTAGTCATGTGGTTAATTATGATGTGCCCTATGATACCGAATCCTATGTGCACCGCATTGGTCGTACCGGTCGTGCAGGTCGTAAAGGGGATGCGATTCTATTCGTGAATAGCAGAGAAAAACGTATGTTGCAGGCCATTGAGCGAACCACGCGACAGTCAATTGAGCGTTTTATCTTCCCCTCCGTGGAGGCATTAAATGAACGCAAAATGGAGCAGCTGTTTGTACGCATTGATGCCGAACTGCAAAAAGATCTGGCCGAATACACCAGCGTGGTCAATAAATATTTGCAACGTAATGAGATTGACCCGTTACTACTGGCTGCAGCCATGACGAGTCTTGAGTATGACAGTGAACCCTTTTACATCAAGGCCTCACCAAAAAAACCCCGCCGTGAACAGGACAAGCGTGGGGAACGGCGCCCGGAACGGGCAGAACGCAGTGATAATAAAAAGGGTGGGCGCAATAAAATAGCCACCGAAACCTATCGTCTGGAAGTTGGCGAAGTTCACGGAGTCAGCAAAGGGGATATTGTCGGTGCGATCGCGAATATGGCCGGAATTGAATCTCAGTATATGGGTAAAATTCATATTCTCGAGGACCATAGCTTTATTGATCTACCGGAGGGTTTGCCCAAGGATCTTTATAAAACGCTAAGGAAAGTCTGGGTGCGAGGCAAACAGTTGCAGATTAGTAGAGACGGTAGTAAAAAATTGGATGAAGATGCCTCGTCTTCCAAAGGTATGGGTAAAAAGGAACGCTCAAAAAAGACCGCAAATAAAAGTAATGCTGATAAAACAAAAAAACGTGCAGCGCGTAGCCCAAGGAGTTGAAATTTATTAGCTGGCGTCTCAGTCTGCAGGTAAATTAGAGTCGCAAAAATATATCTGCGACTCATGGGTCGGTGATTTATCGATAAAATGCTGTGGCGTCCAAGATCAATTTTACAGCTCGTATTGCTCGGGCTCTTTACTATAATTGCCCCGCTTTGCGGGGCAATTGTCTATACCGTACAAACACTGGATAAGCTGGCTCAGGAAAATGAGAGTATCTCCCGGACTGTGGTTTCGTTAACACGTGCAAGTCAGGTCTTGCAGTCTGATTTTCTAGATCTTGAGCGACGGGCGCATCAGTATATTACCCTGGCTGAATCGAGCCTGTTTGATCTCTTTGTTAGCGAGCATGAGCTCCTGCTTGGACAGCTGGATGATCTAGAGTTGATTGTGGTGCAGGTAGATACACCACATGGCAGGCAGCTGCGTAATATCCATGGACAGTTAAGAGAGATATTGAAGTCTATCCCCACAACGGAGCGTCAGCTTGTCGGGGCTATAGCTGTGTTTGACGAATTAAATATTGCCAATGCCCGCTTCCAACATAGCAGCACCACCTATGTTGATCTGTTATTGCAACAACATTGGGTCCATACAGAAGAGATCAAGGATTCATTGTTATTGATGGTCTCGCTGCTGATGGTGGCGACTATCGTTTTTTCTCTGTTATTTATTTATTGGATTAGCACACCGATTAAACAGATTGAAACTGAAATTCGGCAGCTGGGCGCAGGTGATCTGACGCATAAAATTAAAATTTCAGGCCCGATGGAGATGCAAACTCTCGGCCTGCAGCTGGAGTGGTTACGAAGTCGGCTCAATGAACTGGAGATGCAGAAACAGCAGTTTTTAAGGCATATGTCTCATGAATTAAAAACGCCGCTAGCCAGTTTGTGTGAAGGCGCTGATTTGATGGCTGAAGGGGTGGCAGGAAAGCTTGATGCCAAACAGCAGGAGATTATTGGCATCATCCAGCAAAATAGCCGTGACCTACAGCGCTTGATTGAAAATCTGCTCGATTATAATCAAATAATGAATATTCAGGAGTTGCGCGCGCAAGCGGTAAGTCTTCCGGTGATGCTTGATGAACTATTAAGAAATTACAGAGTCATCATGAATGGTAAGAGCCTTAAGTTTTGTTGTGAGGGGACTTCAGACGTTGTCTATGTCGATGCCAGCAAGCTTCGTACAGTGCTTGATAATCTGATTTCAAACGCAGTGAATTACACCCCTGAAAGGGGTGAGATTGAGATTCATTGGTGCCGATCTGATGCGCTGCTTATTATAGAGGTTGCGAATTCCGGGCAGAAGATACCCAATACTGAAGCCAGTAAAATTTTTCAGCCGTTCTACCAGGGGAGTTCCGCTCGCCATGGCCCGATCAAGGGTTCGGGTATCGGTTTGAGTGTAGCCCGCGAATGTGCCTATGCTCATGGTGGAGACCTGTGCCTGGTGAAACATCAGGATTTTCCGGTCTGCTTCCGCATCACCTGTCCGGTACTGGACGAGGAAACTGTATGAAGTGGTTGGCTGTTTTGTTGCTACTAATAGTTAATCTGTCTGGCTGCACGCTATTAACGCAGCAGGGCGGCATGGGTGGGAGAGACAGTTATTTGTCGGTGGTGGACCTGGAGAAACAGACCCACTGGTTAAAGACTGCACATGATTATATGGATCTGTCCCCAAAACAGGCGTTAGCCAAAATAAAAACACTGCCTTCAAACCGGTCAAATCCATTTGAGCGTTATCGATATGCGCTTTTGAACCAGCAGTTGCGGGACAGAACAGGTTGGGTCAGAGCTAGAGACACGCTTCGTCTCCTATCTAAAGATGAAAACCTGGAGCGAGAATTTCGATGGCTAACAGAGGTGTTGCTGGATTACAATCAGGCGATGATTAACGCTGAGGAACGGCAGCATCAGATGGCAGTAGAGCTAACTAGTAGTCAGGCAGCACAGCAGGAACTTAGTGATAAGATTCAAGCACTGACCAATCTTGAGCAGAAGATTAGCGTGCGCAAGGGAAAAGTGGCCGAGATGAAGGGCTTGCTAAACGATGAATAACTCAAAGCCGCATATTTTACTGGTGGATGATGACCCCAGCCTGACACGGTTGTTAATGTTGCGCCTGGAAACAGAGGGTTTTATCGTAACCAGTGCCGCCTGTGGTGCTGAGGCATTGAAAGTACTGATTTTGCAGGATGATATTCAACTTGTTATCAGTGATCTGCGTATGGACGGTATGGATGGCCTTGAGTTGTTTGAGCAGATACAGGCCAGATATGTAGGTTTGCCTGTGATCATCATTACGGCGCAGGGTTCGGTTCCTGAAGCTGTTTTGGCAACTCAGCGTGGAGTCTTCGGATTTCTTACCAAGCCTATCGACAAGGGCGAATTGATCGGACAGATCAATGCCGCTCTACTACAGTCGGGCCGAATTATTAAGGGTAATAAGAAAGATCAATGGCGCGCCCATATACTATCCCGCAGTGAGATAATGGAGCAGTTATTGGCGAAGGCGAAACAGGTCGCTGATTCAGATATCAGTGTTCTTATTTCGGGTGGAAGTGGGAGTGGCAAGGAGTTGCTTGCACAGGGTATTCATTGGGCCAGTCGTCGTCGTGATAAACCCTTTATTGCCATTAACTGCGGTGCTTTGCCAGAGGCGTTGCTGGAATCTGAACTCTTTGGTCATGTAAAGGGTGCCTTTAGTGGTGCGACAAGAGATCATCTGGGGCTGTTTCGTGCCGCCGATGGTGGCACACTGTTTCTGGACGAGATAGCTGACATGGCCATAGCGTTACAGGTGAAATTGCTAAGGGTTTTGCAGGAACGGCAGGTCCGACCTGTAGGCAGCACACAGAATCATAGTGTTGACGTGCGGATTATCTCCGCGACCCATCAAGATCTTGAACAGGCGATGATCTCAGGGCATTTTCGCCAGGATCTATTCTATCGGCTGAATGTGGTTAATCTTGTACTTCCGGATTTGAATGAGCGGCCTGAAGATATTCCGCTGATGGTCAATCGGTTTTTAGCCGAGACAGTTAAAGGCCAGCGTGGGGAGGTGAATTCATTTGCCCCGGAGGCCATTCAACTGCTTGTCGGTGCTGAATGGCCTGGTAACGTCCGGCAGCTTGAAAATATTATCCAGCAAACAGTGGCCCTTGCGCATACTAAAGTTATTCCAGCCAGCCTTGTTGGTGAGGCTTTGGCAAAGCAGGTTGGCTTTTTGCCATCCTACAGTGATGCCAGGCACTGTTTTGAGAGGGATTATCTGGTTAAAGTACTTAAGCTAGCCGATGGTAACGTATCTCAGGCAGCCAGGCTTGCTCAGCGTAATCGTACGGACTTTTATAAGTTGATGCAACGTCACGGGTTGAACGCTGGTCAGTTTAAGAGTTAAGCCCCTGTTGCTATTTGCCGACGGATGAAGCCACGTAGTACAAAGTCTTTACCCCCGAAGTAATACCCGGCCGCCAAGCAGTTTTATGCAGAATTGCCGATGTTATTTTGCAGAGGATTGCCTTTGCATCTAATCGAATGTCTTCATTTGGATACAGTGCAACTCTATGAAATAATAATAAAAATCATCATCCCTGAAAGATTGTCTCTATTTTAAGACGGTATTTTATATTTTTGGAGCGTCAATCTACGGGGTGCAGGCAACATTTGTTCATAACTACCTGAAAGGCACAGCTTTATAATTAGTGGCATGATTTTCGCAGAGATTGTGTTTCTTAGACGGTGCTGAATTAGTGCCAAGATGGTTATTTGTCAGGTTTGTCGTTAAATGGATGGGATACCTGTCGTGAGTTGTTTCCGGGATAATTGAATGACAATAGTTTTTGAGATCAGCGATAACGCAAGGATGCTGGATCAATATTATGCAATTAGAGAGCACTGTTTTCGCAAAGAGCTGGGAATTGCTTTTTTTGATGGTTCAGAAGAACATTATGACAGGAGTGGACATATCCTGATCGCCAAGGAGGGGGGGCGCTGTGTTGGTGGAATAAGAATATGCGGGAAGCGGCCGTGGGAGATGGCGAGTATACCGATCGAAGATGAAGGAATTAATTTGTCAGAACTTTTTACAGAATTAAATCTGAGTAATCATCCCTATTGTCAATGGAGCAGGTTGGCACTGGCACCAGAATACAGAGGCATGAATGTAGTAAAAGATTTTTGTCGTGAGCTTATACGTGCCTGTTTAAGCCTGGGTTACCAGTTTGCTTTTAATGTCTCTGACCGAAATCGAGCGAGGCTCTATCAGCGACTCCATCAATCGCTTGGATATGATTACCAAATCTACAAAGAAAAACCGGTGGTAGCTGAAGCAGAATTTTCCGACTTGGAACATCTTGTTTCGGTTGCTTTTCTGGGTAATACCAAGCCGAAAATGGCTGTAAGCTATCAGTGGCAGGGAATGGCGGGTAGGCTGGGCAGTAATATTTTTCGACCTGTCACGGATGTCGGTCTGGCAGGGTTTTGTTGGCAACGGAATTAGGCCGTTAATTACAGAAATATCTCCCTGTGTGGAATGGATTTTCGTTCAAATGAGGTTAAAACGCAAAGCCTGCTACCGGCACCTCAGAGAGCTGATTATTTCTGATAGTGGCATCAATTCAATGAGTGCTCGGAATAAAATTGTTTCGTTATCCAGTAACCCATAACATTCGAATAGTTCGCACTGTTTCGCTTTACCATGGTTGGATCTTTGTCGTTTTAGAATCAAAATAGAAAGTTTATCCCGGCTCCTCATTCTTGCCAGATGATCTCGATCTACTGTGATTTTATGAGAAGTGTAAACCATTGGTGTATTGATGAAGTCATGTTTTGTCTTCTTGGCTTTTTCCAGTAGAGCGCATGAAATAAGACTGCAGGGGAAGATTTCCGGGAACTGGATCTTATCTTGAAGTTCATCGAAGTAATCAGACTGCTCCGCCCAGGAGCCGGATAGGAAATTTTTGGCGTTACTATTGGCCATAAATTTTTGTTTTAAAAAATAATCACCATCAGGTAAAAAGCTACGATCTTTCGCCAGGGAAATATCAGGCAACTGGGTAAAATCTGCATCAGGCAGATAGAGCGGTTTTGCTGTTTCGCGCTTATAGCCGATCAGCGCCAATCCCTTGTCTGTTTTGATGATAACCCGATTGTTCAGCGAACACTCTGGCTCCTGCTGGAATCGTGTTTTTTTGATCTCAACATTTATAGGTTGTCCGGGCTTGACTACATCTGCAAAGGTAAACTGGTAGTTACTAAAGCGCAGACCGTGCGCTTTGATAAGGCACTCCTCAGCCTGCTCCTGGCGGTAACGCTTGAGTTGATATTCAATTAGGCCTTCGAGCTGAAAACCGAGGACAATTGGACCAGAAAATGGATTTTGATGAATCTCCTGCCATCTTTTTTTATCATGAAAAAGATTAAAATCATCCGTTGCATTACGAGCTGCATCGATATGCATTTGACTAAAAACGAACGGCTTATCTTCCACGCGCAACTGCTCTGGTCATTTCATTCAGGTTAAAACACGGGGTTAAGTCTTCCCTGGTCGCATTATTCATTTCGTTTTTTAAGCCAGGATAAGCTGATCTGTTGTTGTGTAGCATATTAAAATATTCGGCTATCTTTTTCATTCTATCTGCGAGGGCCAAAAGGTTTTTATTAGCGCTGATAGTTGAAAAAAAGGGCGAGGTCATCATGTGAGCCGGGGTTAACCGGCTCACAGCGACAAGAAAGCATAGGTTCTTTGAATAGACTCTATGTTTTAGCGATGCTGATCACCTGCATGGCGGTAAATTCATAAAGACCCTCTTTGCCCCATTCAGTGCCGACACCAGATTGTTTTCGTGGTGAAAAGGGGATATGGGGGCCGAAATTAAGGTGCTGGTTGATCCACACTGTGCCGGTATCAAGCTTGTCGGCAATTTCGCGTGCCTTTTCAATGTCATTGGTCCAGACTGAACCACCAAGACCGTGGGGTAAACCGTTGGCACGCTCTATAACTTCATCAATATCTTTGAACTTGATGATCGGTAAAATGGGTCCAAAAGGCTCTTCGTCTACCAATCTGGTGCCGTCCTTTATATCTTTTACCACTGTGAGCGGGACAAAATATCCAGGTATATCCGGTACTTCACCACCGGCAATAATTGTTCCGTTGATCTTAGAGTCTTCAATGAAACCCTTGATAATCTCATACTGGGCCTTGTTCTGTACCGGCCCAAACTGAGAACCCTCTTTTAAACCGTCCCCCACTACGGCAGCATTGGCCATTTTGGCTATTTCATCGCATACCTCGTCGTAGATGCCCTCCTGGACATAGAGACGTTTCAGTGCGATGCACACCTGGCCACTATTCATGAATGCGCAGTTGAATAGACTTTCTGCGTGTTTCTTTGGATCGATATCATCGAGCACGATGGCAGCATCATTGCCACCCAACTCCAGAGTTAGCCGTTTCAGCGTATCAGCGCTGCTGGCCATAATTCTTTTGCCCGTCTGGGTAGAGCCGGTAAACGATACCTTGGTAATATCTGGGTGTGCCGTAATTTTTGGTCCCAGGTCATTGTTGTCAACAATAATATTAACCACGCCAGGTGGCACAATATCCTTAATAATTTGACCGAGAATAATGGTAGTGACCGGTGTTGTGGGTGATGGTTTGATAATGATGCTATCGCCCGCAAGTAGTGCGGGAGCAATCTTGTATACTGCAATTAGGAATGGAAAATTCCAGGGTGTAATGCCGGCCACCACGCCAAGTGGTTTACGGTGTATCTCAACCAGCTGCTCATCATTGTCGAGAATGACCTCTACTGGCATAGTTATGTTTGCATAGTGCTGGCAAAATACTATTGCAAAATCCACCTCGGTATTAGCCATTGCCAGTGGTTTGCCCTGCTCCTGGACCAGTACTTTGGCAATGGTCTCCTTGTTTGCGGCAATGGCTTCGATAATCTTATTCAGTATCTCCTGGCGCTGGGCAGTCGATGTGTGCCGAAATGTCTTGAATGCTGTTTTTGCAGCCGCAACCGCATCGTTAAGATCCTGTTCACTTGCTGCAGGTACCGTGGTGAAAACCTTTTCAGTTGCCGGGTTAATTACATCTAGGGTACGACTGGTATTAACCAGTTTTCCACCGATAAGAAGGCGGTAATCACTCATCGTTTTTCTCCTCGTAACGATTGTTTAAAATGGCCGATAAGCCGATGCTAAGGTCTTTTCAGCGATAAATCATTTAGTGCTGATGCAATAGCAATATAGGTTCAGTTGATCGGGTGTATGTTAAGACACTGAGCTGGAAATGAAAGACAGGATCACATCAACTATCCATTTTGGAGTGTTAGAAATTTTGTGTCAAATCTATTTGTTGCCAAGCATTTATTGCAGGGGATACTGTTCTGCAACGTGCTGACTATAAATTATCAACGGGTTAATGATGGGCACCCACCATTGTTGCCCATGCGGGCAGCTCTGTGAGGGTGAAATCAAACACCAGTGGAATCAAGTAGTATGAAGCGATAGTGATAATCATGACGCCTACCAGGTTCAGGGTGATGCCGGTTTTTGCCATTTGGTAGATATTTATTTGATTGGTGGAGAATATAATGGCATTAGGTGGTGTTGCCACCGGTAGCATGAAAGCACAGGAAGCGGAGAGCGTCGCAGGGATCATTAGCAGCAAAGGGTTAAGCTCAAAAGCCACGGCCATAGCTGCAAGAATGGGAAGAAACATCTCGGTGGTGGCAGTATTGGAACTGAGTTCGGTCAGAAACGTAATTAGCAGACAGATGCAGGCGATGACAAGCAGGGGGGGGATGCCGCTTAGTCCCTTCAATTGTTCAGCAAGGTAGACAGACAGTCCTGACTCAACAAAACCACTGGCAAGGGCAAATCCTCCACCAAAAAGCAGGATAAGATGCCAGGGCATCTTGGCGAACACCTGTTCATCCAGCAGGGGCTTTCCCCTCTTTGAGCTGGGGATTACAAAGAGACACAGCGCCACGGCTATAGCGACGGTTCCGTCATTAAAGAACTTGGGGTTGGCAAAAAGATTGCTCCAGCCGGGAATGCTAATAAAACCAAGATTGATGTTGCTGCGGAGCATCCAGAGTAGGGCCATGCTGGAGAATGCAATTGAAATAATCTTCTGTTCCCGCGTTGCTCTGCCCAGGGCCTGGTACTGTTCTTTGAAATAACGCCTGTCCAGCTGTACATGGTTAGCTCGGCGCACATACATACCGTAGAGTAGCAGCCAGCAGGCGACAAACATAAGCAGGCTGATCGGAAGAGCAAAAAACGTCCAGCTAGCAAAGCTGATCTCTGGTGCTTGCGGGAAGCTGATGGTTAATATTCGTGTGAAGGAAAGGTTGGGTGGCGAGCCGATCAGTGATGCGATTCCGCCGATGGAGGCACTATAGGCGATAGCAAGTAAAAAACCTGTAGCTATTTTGTCTGATCTATCTCCCCTGAGCTGTTCGCTCAGGCTCGCTATAATGGGAATGGCCACAGGTACCATCATCATGGTCGCTGCAGTATTTGAGATCCACATTGAGAGAAAAGCGGTGGTGGCCATAAAGCCAAACAGCACGGTGCCAGGCCCCCTGCCAAAAAGAGAGAGAACACGCAGTGCTATACGCTTGTGCAGCCCCCAGTCTTGCATCGCAAACGCCACCATCATCCCGCCAATAAATAGAAAGATAATATGATTAACATAGACGCCAGAAACTGCCTTTCCGTTCATTACGCCTAATAGTGGGAATAGTGCTATGGGCAGCAGTGCGGTTATAGCCAGCGGTACCGCCTCGCTAATCCACCAGATGGCCATCCATATCGCGACTGCGGCGGTTGCGGTTGCAGCAGGGTTACCGGGCTGCAAATCAGCACCCAATATGATGGCTAACGCCAAAATAGGGGCTGCGAAAAGAAAAAACCTGCGTCTGTTGATGATGTTTACCCGCCTGTTTTTGTTATTTGCATTGTTA
>CAYYRK010000046.1:11636-16271 GCA_964473915.1 uncultured Pseudomonadales bacterium | reverse complement strand
AAGCCACTGGGTAGCGATTTTTGCACTGCGCTCATCATCCCTGGCTTTTTTAAAAGCCTGAATCGAATGGTTATATTGTGTCAAATTAAAGTAGGCCATACCCTGCACAACATTGGCTGTATCTTCCCTTGTAAGGTCGCCCTTTTTAAAGGCTTTCTCGATAGCATCAACTGCTTCAGCCCACGCCTCAATATTCAGGTAGGATTGCCCCAACACCACATAGATATCACCTGTTTTAGATAGTTTAGCGGCACTCTCCATGGCCGGAATCGCTTTGTTATTCTCCCTCGCAAGAATCCAGGCGTTACCTAACAGTTTGTAGGTACTCTCCTTTGCTTCAATCTCTTGTCTCTTCAACCCCCTCTCAAGAACAACCGCGGCACGGTATGGGCGCTCATTTTGTAACAGCAGTTGCGCATAGGCTATCTGTTCTGCACTCCTGGCGAGCATAGCGGCATCGTACATCGCCACAACAGTGGAGTACTGGTTAAACTCATGCTTTAACTCCCCGTACAGGGCCGACAGATGGGCGTAGTACTCCTTTTTTGGATATTCAGCGACCAACATGCTCAGAACTTGAAAAGTCCTAAGGTAGTCCTCCTGGTCGTAATACATCGCTCGTAGTAGCAGATACCAGTTTTCCTTAACCTTTAGCTGTTTTGAGCGGTTGATTGCGATCGCCTTTTCAATAGCCGGAATAGCCTTGATGTACTCTTTTATCTGGTAATAGCCCTGCCCAAGAAGGATATAGGCGTTGACACTGGGGCTCTCAACCATCTGGAGCCAAGCTTCCAGCATATTCACTGCGTCCCGGTACTTTTCCTGTACAAAATAGATTTGCGCCAGGCTATAGCGTGTTGTTATCTCAAGCCCTTCGGGAAGATCCGGCTGCTCCAAAACTCGTTTGTAAGCGTTCTCCGTTTGCGGGTAATCTTCAACGCCATAATAAATAAAGGCGCAAAAGTTCCAGAGCATCGCTTTTTCATAGGCATTGAATTTTTGATAATTTTTAGGCTCGCGCAACTTGTCCAAAATTTCAAGAGCCCCACTCAGATCGTTAGCCTCACTCAAGGCCTGCGCTTTTTTCAGCTTTTCATACATCTTAAGGCTAAGCGTGGGGGTTTTCCTTGTTTTGCGCTCCGCCGCATTCTCTCCACTTTGCTGAGCAAATACCGGACCCGACCCCATCTGAATGAACAGTGACACAACCAACACGCACTGCGCGCATTTCATAAATAGATCTGACACTGTTTTTTGCGCCACTCGCACAACTCGCCTCATCCTATTATTTCCGGTATAAACCGATCCGTTTAGTCCTGCATATCACACAATATCAGCAAAAATAGACGGTGGTTTATTTGATGATTTTAAAGGTGATCTTGTTTTGAACGCCCGCCACATCGACCGGCTCACCATTGATAATCTTAGGTTTGTACTTGAATTTCAGAACGGCTTTAATAGCGGCGCTATTGAATAGTGTTGTTGGCCTGCCTGAACTGGCGAACCCTTCAACCACAAAGGGATCCTGTACAGTGCCACTTTTTGTTACAGTAAATTCAACGATAACATAGCCCTCAATACCTCGAGACAATGCTCGGCTGGGATAGATAGGTGCTACCTTTACTATCGGCATGTAGTCACCATCACTGGCCCCCAAACCAATCCCACCCAGCTTAATATCGGCACTCACCTTAACCGGTGCAATACCCACACCCGAGGGATCATGCCTCGGAATTGTTACTTTCGGCGGGGCTAACGTGGGCGGCATCTGATCAGGTTCCTCCGGTTTTTCCGGTTTCACCTCTGTTTGAATTAGCTCCAGCTCTCGTGCTGGCATCAAAACATCCCCAATTCGCAGGGCCTCGCTTTTTTTGATCTCCGTAATGCCCATCGAGATTAATGCCTGCATAACAAAGAGCAGGCCGACAGTCGTCAGCGCCGCACAGCCTAACACGAGAGGATATTTTATTGCAGCACCCATACCCCCTCTATCGATACTCCTCTGTTGCCAAAGAAACATTCTCAACGCCCGCTTCACGCGCCGCATCCATCACTTTGATGATCACATCAGCTGTTGCTTTCTCGTCTGCCTGAATAACCACTGCGCCTTCAGGATTCTCGGCCCGCAAACGCTCTATATTTGCACGTACTGAGCGCACATCTATTCGTCGTTTGTCGATCCAGATTTCACCATTATTATTGACTGCAACCAGTATGCTTGCGCTCTCCTTGGATTCAGCCGTTGAGGCATCCGGCCTGTTCACCTCGATACCGGTTTCCCTGGTAAAAGATGCCGTGACAATAAAGAAGATAAGCATGATAAACACTACGTCCAGCATGGGCGTAAGATCAATAGACTGCTCATCTTCCGCTACTGTACGGTGTCTACGCATCATTGTTCTCTCAATACTCCAGGTTAAGGTGATCTTGCAGGTACTCTTTTTCAGACTCAACCCAGCGCTTCAACCAGATATTGGCAAACACGCCGGACAGTGCTGCCACCATCCCCGCCATGGTCGGAATTGTAGCTTTGGACACCCCACCAGCCATTGAGCGCACATCGCCACCACCACTGATAGCCAGGACATTAAAAACCTCAATCATACCGGTTACTGTACCCAGCAAACCCAATAATGGACACAGGGTAACTAGCGTTGCGATGAGCTGCATGTTCTGATCTACAGCCAGGTTCACTCTGGAGATGATCGCTTCACGAATCCGGTGGGCGAACCAGGATCGGATATCTGTGCGTGCTTGCCACCGATCTACTTCCGCTTTGCTGATTTTGCGGTGCGTGATAGAGAGGTACCAGGCCCGCTCCAATATCAGGCTCCACATCACGAAAATAAACACACCAATCATCCAGAGTACCGGACCACCAGCATCCATAAAGGAGATGATGGCATCGTAAAAGTCATAAAACCAAAACATGGCTCAACTACTCCGACACCACGTTATTCTGCTCTGACTGCTCGGCAATAATTCCTGCCGTCTGCTCCTCTAGAATATGGATCACCGTTTTACTACGGTTGCTCACTAGCGCATGCAGGAAAACAGCAGGAATAGCCACACACAAACCCAGCACAGTGGTCACCAAAGCACTGGAGATACCCGCAGCCATCGTTTTTGGGTCACCTGCTCCAAAAATAGTTAACGCCTGAAAGGTCAGAATCATACCAGTCACGGTTCCTAGCAACCCCAGAAGCGGCGCCACCATGGAGGTGATTTTGATAAATCCAACCCATTTTGTCAGCGCAGGGATCTCCTTGAGTATCGCCTCGTGCAGTTTTAATTCAAGGGTTTCAGTATCTGTCCCGGAATGGTCCTGATTAATCATAAGCACACGGCCCAGCGGGTTTCCTGAATGGGGCTGGGAAGGATTTTTGAGCTGAAGAGCAACTTTGGCGCCGACCATACTCAGGGCTATCAAACGCCACAACGCGATAAACAGTGCGACAATTCCAATGCCGATAATGATGTAGCCCACCTCACGACCCTGGTGGATTCGTTCCACTAGGGTCGGGCTATCGATCAACGCTTTAAGGAAGGATCCGCCTGACGCGCCTGTCGGATCCACTCCAAACTGGGTAAAGCCACTACCAGCATTTTCAAGCTCAGCTGCCGCTGAGGTGTAGCGAGTAGCCGGCTGGCGCGGCAAAACCAGCAGGGTTTCAGTATTATCATCATAATTGAGATAGCGACCATCAGCCACCAGGTTAAAGGAACCGATGCGTACCACCTCTTGCTGGGTACGGTTTCCGTCAGGCGACACAACGGTTGCATTAAACTTAACAATACGTCCCGATTCGGTCATCTCCTGCTGCAACAGAAACCAGAGCTGTTCCAGCTCGGCAATGGTCGCTAACTGAGTATTACTACCCATTTTCTTAATTAGGGTATCAAGAAACTCTGTACGGGCAGGGTACTGAACACTAACCAGAGAACTTGAGAGGTTGGCTCGTGCGTCACCGGCCACACCTTGAACGGTTCCGAATAGCTCTTTTAAAACACCCAAACGCTCTGTGAGCTGAGCCTTTTTATTTTTCAGCCTGATCTCATTTGCTGCATAGTCCGCTTCAAGCTTGGTACTGCGGGCCTCCTCCTGTACGCGGATTTTCCTGGCCTGGGCCAATAACTCCGCCTGTTTCTGTTTCTCTCGTAAAAAACGTGCCTCACGCACCTTCTGCTCACTGGCATCCTGGGCCGTACCCTGTTTAACTCTTTGCAGTAATTCATCCAACGACACCGCATCACCTGCATAACTCCCCGCCGCGCCCAGCAGCCCACAGACAACAGTCAAAATAACACCTGACATTATTTTCTTTTTCAGGATCATTGGATACCCTCCGGAACTTCTATGGGTAACATCATCATATCGATAGTGGCCTGGTTACGGGCTATTCTTATCCCCTGGCGTATCGGGTTACGGTAAGCTGACGGCAGCTCCACCCACTCACCTGACTGGCCTGCTGTTTTATCCCAAACCAAAGTGGTCTTTTCATCTTTTGTTTGGGCTACCAGCGCAATACGCCCCACCCGCAACACATTGACGTTGACATCGGCACCATTAATCTTCACGGTATCCGTATAGGCATCAATCTTTCGACCATACTCATTTTCGATCTGGTAGCCCTC
>CAYYRK010000046.1:0-11536 GCA_964473915.1 uncultured Pseudomonadales bacterium | reverse complement strand
TTGTCAGTAGCCTTGTACTCTTCCAGCAGATTCTGACGCTCATCATCCAGATTGTCTACTCTGCCCTGAGAGACCTGTGCTTGCTGAGTCCTCCCTTTATTAATAGCATGAATCTGGTCAAGCTGATCAGCATAACCCGGCCCAATGCCACCCAATAGCAAGGCCAAAGCCACCACCGCAGGAGCTGTAACAACTTTAAAATAAGAATGATTCATACCTTGTTTCCCTATTACTTTGCGCCTGAACCAGGTAGATCTCAGCAGCCTGGATAATTCACAAATTATCCAGGCTAAACCAGCCAATAATCAAGCACTACTCATATCACGCTTTAAATCGTAGTTGAATCATGAAAGCCTGCATAACCTCCCGATACCACCAGGAGAGATCTGGCTTAAACAATCGTAGCGAGGAAGAGGCCGATTTAAAGTGGGTTTTCGGTTATTTGGGGTGAATAGCCCACCTTCTATAAAGCTATAGCCAAACACAGCGTTTGCATGGCAGATGAATCTTGGGTCAGACGCCCCCAGATCACAAAGCAGTTGTGTTTGTAAACTGGGAAACGCAAGGCTGGTGACCGCTCAGAAAATAATGCAGAGGTGTAGGGTGTCTGCTCAGGGCGGATCGATATACTCAACTACTTCGAGATCAAATCCAGAAAGTCCGGTATATTTTATCTGCGGACTGAGCAGACGCATTTTGCGCACCCCCAGGTCACGAAGAATTTGAGACCCCGTTCCCACGGTATTTTGCATGCTACTCCCGGGGGGTACAACCAGTGGGCTTTGGCTGATTACTTTATTGCCCCCCTCCCCTCTATTAATAAGATCGATCGAGGGGTGATGGCCCGCCAGAATTACCAGTACGCCCTCCTCATCCTCGGCAATACGTTGCAGGGAGTCAGGCAGTGACCAGCTCTTGCGGGTACTCAACTGCGAGCCGATCACATCACGAAAGGTTTCCAACTGTGATATTCTCACCAGCGGTTCTCGATCCGGGTCAATCTCTCCCTTGATAAGGGCGTAGTGTATATCGTGCTGGGTTGTATCCTGATAAATGACCAGCTGAAACTCCCCATACGGGGTATCAAGAAGTTGCTCACCCATACGAACCACTGTCTTCTCGTGCAGTATCCTATAGTGGATCAGATCGGCGATGGTGCCAATTTTAAGGTTATGCTGTTCTGCGAATTTTTCCAGATCCGGCCGCCGTGCCATGGTGCCATCCTGGTTCATTATCTCTACGATGACCGCAGCCGACTCAAATCCGGCCAGGGCGGCCAGATCACAGCCCGCCTCAGTGTGCCCTGCACGGCTTAAGACACCGCCAGGGCTTGCCATCAACGGGAAAATATGGCCGGGCTGAACAATATCTTCCGGCTTAGCATCGCCGGCCACCGCCGCCTGAACGGTTACCGCTCTGTCGGCAGCGGAGATACCGGTTGTAACGCCCTCTGCCGCTTCAATCGAAACGGTAAAATTGGTTGCGTGCTGAGCATTATTGTCTCTCACCATCAGTGGCAAGCGTAACTGCTCGCAGCGATCTTTTGTGAGGGTCAAACAGATCAGCCCACAGGCATGTCGAGCCATGAAGTTGATAATTTCAGGGGTGACTTTCTCTGCGGCAATAATCAGATCGCCTTCATTTTCACGATCTTCATCATCCATAAGGATGACCATTTTACCCTGCTGAATATCTTGTATTATCTCTAAAGTTGAATTAATTTCCATCGCGCCCAAAGGTCTCAACAAGAAAAGAGCGCTATTCTACACCCTTATTTAACAAGCCGCTAAACGAATTAGCCTATTCTCAACTACATACGGCTATTCATGCCGAATTCTTTCATTTTCGGGACATTTTGGCAGCAGTAATGGCCTATTGTATTAACTGGGCATTTCATCCAGAACCAGACAATCAATAGTTTTACCCGCAGCATTACTCACCAAGGTTTATCAATCTTTACCTGTATAGAACTGGGGCCAGCGGCTTTTCACTTCGGGGCCATCTGAGGCCAAAATATGACAGGTATCGATGAAGCCTGGGCGCCCGGAATCACCCAAATTCTGCAAAATATCCTCATGCATAGCCTGAAATGCAGTGGTGGCAATAGGTCCAAGCAGCTCGACCAGATGAGTGCATCCTTTTTTTCCACCGACCAGCTCCTTCACTCTTTTTTTCCATCCGGGACCGATGCTCTGGCCAATCAAGCATTTGAAATGATCGGCAATATCTCCACAGCCACGCTTGGGAAAAGCAATAACTTGCGCCTGTACATCATAGATCTTGAAATCCAGATCCATCGTTAAACGTAGCCACATCTCATGTATCGGCTCACCGACAGGAAAATCTTTTTGGCTATTGGTATACAGATAGGTTTTGGTGTCTTTTACGTGGCCTTCGATATCCCATAGCCCATCTTCACGTTGATAACCGTAGCAGTTTACTACCCGGTTGTGGAGCAGCTTTCTCGGGGCAGGGTTTGGTAGTGACATAAATAACTCTCAATCAACAGAATATTTCTTTACAAGCTCATCCCTAAATCCAGGCCAGATTGCCTGAATTAACTCACACCCGCTCAATGATCAGAGCGATGCCCTGCCCAACCCCTATACACATGGTACAAAGCGCATAACGGCCTCCAGTTCGGTGTAGTTGATAAGTGGCGGTGGTCACCAGTCTGGCGCCACTCATACCCAGCGGATGCCCTAGCGCAATAGCGCCACCGTTTGGGTTTACCTTAGGAGAGTCATCAGCCAGGCCAAGCTCTCGCAGCACTGCCAGCCCCTGGGCGGCAAAAGCCTCATTAAGCTCAATAATATCTATATCATTGAGCGTCAAGCCTGTTTTTTCAAGCACCTTGCGGACTGCAGGAACCGGGCCCACTCCCATAATCCTGGGCTCCACACCCGCCGTTGCCATAGCCACAACCCTCGCTTTGGGGGCAAGCTGATAGGTAGAAACCGCTTCTTCAGATGCCAACAGCAATGCACAGGCGCCATCATTAACCCCAGAAGCATTACCCGCAGTCACAGTTCCATTTTTACGAAAGGGTGTTCCCAGTTTCTGAAGCGCTTCCAGGCGAGTGTCTCCCCTGGGGTGCTCGTCAACATCCACCAACAACGGGTCGGCTTTACGTTGAGGAATGCTGACCGGCACAATCTCTTCGGCAAAAATGCCCGCAGCCTGAGCCGTTGCGGCACGCTGCTGGCTCAGCAGAGCAAATTTATCCTGATCTAACCGGCTGATATTATAATCTGCCGCTACATTCTCCGCTGTTTCCGGCATCGAATCGACACCATACTGCTGTTTCATCAGTTTATTGACAAAACGCCACCCGATAGTGGTGTCGTAAATCTCAGCCCTGCGGCTAAATGCCGAGTCAGCCTTGCCGGTCACAAAGGGTGCCCTGGACATCGACTCAACTCCACCAGCGATCACCAGATCAAGCTCTCCGGTTTTAATGCCACGAGCTGCACTACCAACAGCATCCATACCCGAGCCACAAAGGCGATTTATAGTCATTCCCGGTACATCGACAGGCAACCCGGCAAGCAAACCACTCATATGTGCAACGTTACGATTATCTTCACCGGCCTGGTTGGCACAGCCAAAAATAACCTCGTCTACTCGGCTCCAGTTCACTGAGGGGTTACGCTCCATCAATGCTCGAATGGGGATGGCGCCCAGGTCATCCGTTCTGACAGGTGCCAGCGACCCGCCATAGCGACCAATAGGTGTGCGTATTGCATCACAAATAAAAGCCTGTTTCATAGCCTGCTCTCCAGTTCCAACGTTATTTTGTAAGAATCACATCGAAAAAAAAGCCCCTGCGAAAAGGGGCTTCTCAATCACACATAACCGATCACACCAGTGCGGTGTCACCCATCATAAAACGGTCTATTTCTCGTGCTGCACCACGCCCTTCGTTAATACCCCAGACGACCAGGGACTGACCTCGACGGCAATCACCCGCAGCAAAAACGCCCGGTATAGAGGTGGTAAAGTGGCCATATTCCGCCTTATAGTTGCTGCGTTGATCAAGCTCCAACTCAAGGCCATCCAGTAGATAGTGCTCAGGCCCAAGAAAACCCATGGCCAGCAAAACCAGGTCTGCTTCCCATACCTTTTCACTACCCGCCACTTCTACGAAAGAGAACTGCCCCTCTTTTTCAACCCATTCAACATTAACGGTCTTAATAGCTTTAATCTCACCCGCATCATTACCAATAAATTCTTTGGTCAGGATACAGTATGTACGGGGGTCCTCACTGAAATTGTGTACAGCTTCTTCATGACCATAGTCGGTACGAAGAATCTTTGGCCACTGGGGCCAGGGGTTATTTTCCGCTCGCTGCTGTGGTGGCTTGGGGAGCAGTTCAAAGTTAACAACAGATTTGCAACCATGGCGCAAAGATGTACCGATACAGTCGGTGCCGGTATCACCGCCACCGATAACAATAACGTGCTTGTCTTTGGCCGATATATATTGGCCATTATCCAGATTTGAATCAAGATAGCTTTTGGTATGAGCCTTAAGGAACTCCATCGCAAAATGAACACCCTTCAGGTCACGATTAGGCGCTGGTAGGTCGCGGGGCTGGGTTGCGCCGGTTGCCAGTAACACAGCATCATTGGCATCCTGCAACTCCTGGACACTGATCGCACCATGCCCTTGACCACCCACATCGGTACTAGTCACAAATTGAACGCCCGCTTCACGCATCAGCCCCAACCGGCGCTCAACTACATCCTTGCCTAGCTTCATATTGGGGATGCCATACATCATCAACCCGCCCAATCGATCAGCCCGCTCATAGACGGTTACCGAATGGCCAACACTATTCAATTGGGACGCAGCGGCTAAACCTGCCGGCCCGGAGCCAATAATAGCTACTTTTTTCCCGGTACGCTGTGTTGGCGCCCCGGTAGTAACCCAACCCTCTTCGTAGGCACGATCAATAATGGCATTTTCAATATTCTTGATCGTGACCGGTGGATTGGTTATACCCAGCACACAGGCACCCTCACAGGGTGCGGGGCAAACCCGGCCAGTAAACTCAGGGAAATTATTGGTCTTTTGCAACCGGTCGGCTGCCTCTCGCCATCGCCCTCTATAAACCAGATCATTCCACTCTGGAATTAGGTTATCGACAGGGCAACCCGTTACCGACTGGCAAAAGGGGACTCCACAATCCATGCATCTCGAACCCTGACTGCGCAGATGCGGCTCGTCATGCTCGCAATACAGCTCGTCATAATCAACAAGGCGCTCGACCACACCCCTGTAGGGTTCGGTTTTACGCTCAACTTCTTTAAATCCTGTAATTTTTCCCATATACACTTACTCTATGTATAAACTTTTAAAACCTGACTATTGCGCTATTGTTGCAGTTTGCCCCACAGGCTTGTCACCCCGAGCCAGCTGCTGTTCTGCAAGTTTTTTCTGTTGCTGCTCTTCCAACACTCGCTTGTAGTCAAGTGGCATCACCTTGACAAATTTGGTCAGTGTCTCGTCCCAGTTCTGCAGCAATCGCTGAGCAACCTCTGAACCGGTATATTTGGCGTGATTCTCAACCAGGCGTCGCAACTCAGCAATGTCATCGTCATCGCGCATAGTTTCCAGACCCACCATTCCAGGATTGCATCTACTGGCAAAATCACCGGCTTCATCAAGCACATAAGCAATACCGCCACTCATGCCTGCGGCAAAGTTCCAGCCTGTTTCACCCAGTACGACAACCCTGCCGCCCGTCATGTATTCACAGCCGTGATCCCCAACTCCTTCGACAACAGTACTGGCTCCGCTGTTACGCACGCAAAACCGCTCAGCAGCAATTCCACGAAAATAGGCTTCGCCTGCAGTAGCACCATAAAGTACCACATTGCCGATCAGGATATTTTCCTCGGCCTTAAAACTACTCTGCTTGGGAGGGTAGACAACCACGCGGCCGCCACTAAGCCCCTTCCCAATATAGTCATTGGCATCACCCTCTACTTCAATCGTAACGCCCTTGGCTAGAAATGCCCCGAGACTCTGCCCTGCCGAACCGGTCAACTTAATATGCACAGTATCGTCAGGTAGCATTTCTGCGCCCCAGCGCCGGACGATCTCATGAGACAACATAGTCCCTACTACTCGGTTGGTATTGATGACCGGCAGCTCAATTTTCACTTTTTCGGCTCGCTCTAATGCGGGTTCAGCTTGTTCGATAATCTGATTATCCAACGCAAGGTCTAGGCCATGATCCTGGTCTATCACCTTATAGATCTCTACCTGATCATGTGCTTTTGGCGCGACACTCAATATATCGGTCAGATCAATCCCTGATGATTTCCAGTGCTCGATAGCTGCATTCATCTCCAGCAGGTCACTGCGCCCGATCATCTCATTCAGGTTACGAAAACCTAGTTGAGCCATGATGTTGCGTAACTCTTCGGCAATCATAAAGAGATAGTTCACCAGATATTCTGGCTTGCCCTTGAACTTAGCACGCAGTTCCGGGTCCTGTGTCGCAATACCCACCGGGCAGGTGTTTAGATGGCATTTACGCATCATGATACAGCCTTGAGTAATCAGCGGTGCCGTAGCAAAACCGAACTCCTCTGCACCCAACAGAGCCGCAATAGCAACATCCCGACCGGTTTTCAATTGACCGTCAGTCTGCAATACCACCCGTGAACGCAGGTCATTCATCACCAGGGTATGGTGCGTTTCTGCAAGCCCTAGCTCCCAGGGCAGACCGGCATGTTTAATGGAGGTAATGGGAGACGCCCCAGTACCGCCATCATGACCGGCAATTACAATATGGTCCGCTTTTGCCTTGGTAACACCGGCTGCGATGGTACCCACGCCCACTTCAGCCACCAACTTAACGCTGATACGCGCTGAACGATTGGCATTCTTCAGATCATGGATTAGTTGCGCCATATCCTCGATGGAGTAGATATCATGGTGTGGCGGTGGGCTGATCAGTCCAACGCCTGGAGTAGAGTGGCGAATACGGGCAATATTCTCATCCACCTTACTACCAGGCAGCTCACCACCCTCGCCCGGTTTAGCACCCTGAGAAATCTTGATCTGTAGTTCATCAGCATTCGCCAGATACCAGGCTGTCACACCAAAACGACCCGATGCAATCTGCTTGATTGCAGAGCGTTTTGAGTCACCGTTTTTCATGGGCTCAAAACGTTTTGAGTCCTCACCACCCTCGCCGGTATTGGATTTCCCTCCCAGACGATTCATCGCAATCGCCAAGGATTCGTGACTTTCCTTGGATATCGAGCCAAAGCTCATCGCTCCGGTTGCAAAGCGCTTGACCAACTCCTTCGCCGGCTCCACCTGATCCAGGTCTATGGGGCCGCTGGTGGCACCCATGTTGAATTCCATCAACCCACGCAGGGTACAATTACGAGTGTTAAATTTATTGGTCTGCTCGGCAAACCGCCTGTAGGCATCTTTGTCATTGGTTCTTGAGGCCAGTTGCAGCTCAGCTATCGCCTGGGGGTCCCACATATGCTGATCGCCGCCAGCACGCCAGTGTATCTCACCATTATTGGGCAGCACAGGGATAAGAACCTGCTCACGTGCAGGAAAAGCTAATTGATGTCGGCGTATCGCTTCTTCAGCAAGCACTTCCAGATCAACACCTGAAACTCGGCTAGCGGTACCTTTGAAACAGCGCTTAATCACATCATCAGCAAGACCTACCGCCTCAAATATTTGCGCTCCTTTGTAGGACTGTAATGTAGAGATGCCCATTTTGGCCATCACCTTGAGCATACCCTTAACCACACCCTTGCGGTAAGCCGCTATAATCTTATCATCATGGTCATAAGCTTCACCTTCAAGCAGACCATCTCTTTGCGCCTGCCAAAGCGCTTCAAAGGCAAGATAGGGGTTGATGGCATCCGCACCATAACCTATTAGCAAACAGTGATGATGCACTTCCCGGGCCTCACCAGACTCGACAATAATACCGATACGGGTCCGTTCATGCCGCTGCACCAGGTGGTGGTGTACCGCCCCAGTAGCCAACAACGCGCTAACAGGCACTCGATCCTGGCTAATCCCCCTGTCTGAGAGTACGACCAGACTACGTCCCTCCTGGATGGCCTGTGACGCTTCTGAGCAGATGCGCTCAAGGGCAGTGGCCAACCCCTGCTTCCCCTCAGCTCGGGGAAAAGTAATATCAATAGTTTTGGACGTCCAGGCACGATGCTCCACATGCTTGTGATCTATATGACGCAGTGCCGCCATCTCTTCATTAGAGAGGATGGGGTGTGGCACCACAAGACGGTGTGCGTGCTGACGGGTACTTTCCAGAAGATTACCCTCAGGGCCGATACAGCATTCGAGTGTCATGACAACCTCTTCTCGAATGGAGTCTATCGCCGGGTTGGTCACCTGGGCAAAAAGCTGTTTAAAGTAGTCATAGATCATGCGGGGTTTATCGGAAAGACAAGCCAGCGCAGAATCATTACCCATTGAACCAACCGGGTCACGTGCTTGCGTGACCAGTGGTAGCAACATAAATTGCATCGTTTCTACGCTATAGCCAAAAGCCTGCATTCTCGATAAAAGATTGTCAGGATCAAAGCCATGAGGCTCCTCTTCCGTATGCAGTTTACCCAGCTCAATTTTCTGGTCTTTCAGCCATTCTCCATAGGGGCGCTGACGAGCAAAATCATCCTTTAGCTCTTCATCGGTAATCATCCGCCCCTGCTCAAAATCTATAAGGAACATCTTACCCGGACGTAACCGACCTTTGTATTTAACATTTTCCGGCTCGATCTCTACCACACCCACTTCAGAGGCCATAATTACATGATCATCGTGAGTTATATAGTAACGGCTTGGCCTCAATCCATTACGATCCAGAACCGCACCGATATAATGCCCATCGGTAAAAGCCACTGAGGCCGGGCCATCCCAGGGTTCCATCAACATGGAGTGGTACTCATAGAAATCGCGCTTTTGCTGAGACATGGTGGTGTCATTCTGCCACGCTTCCGGGATCATCATCGTGATCGCTTCCTGGAGGCTGCGACCATTCATCAATAAAAACTCAAGCACATTATCAAAGCTGCCTGAATCTGAGCAGTCCGGCTCAATCACCGGAAACAGCTGTGGCAGCTTGTCGCCAAATAATTTACTGTGCACAACACCTTCACGGGCGGCCATCCAGTTCAAATTGCCCATACGGGTATTGATCTCACCGTTGTGACTCATAAAACGGTTCGGTTGAGCACGATCCCATGATGGAAAGGTATTGGTGCTGAAACGCGAATGAACCATGGCAAGATGGGATTGATATTCCGGATCACGCAGGTCTTCATAAAACTTACAAACTTGCGCCGGGGTCAGCATACCCTTATAGATAAGAACCTTGGTAGAAAGGCTACAAAAATAAAACAGGCCTGTTAGATTATCGTCATTACGCAGAATCCGGGTAGCGGTTTTGCGCAGCAGGTACAACTGGCGCTCCAGCTCATCGCCTTCAACACCGGGTTGAGCACCAATAAATAGCTGTTCTATATGGGGTCTGGCTGCTAATGCGGCAGGGCCAACGTCTGCCCCTGCTGGATCTACCGGTACGGTTCTCCACCCCAAAAGAGTAAGCCCCTGCTCTTCAATCAACTGATTAACTTTTGATTTGCAAAACTCACGCTCTTTATCATCAACCGGCAGAAATACGTTACCCGCTGCAAATTTGCCTTTTTCGGGCAGGCGGATACCTAGGTCACGCTGCGCAACCTTGGCCAAAAATTCGTGTGGGAATCCAGTAAGAATGCCAGCACCATCACCCGTATTAGGCTCACAACCAGCGCCGCCACGATGATCCATGCGACACAATGCATGCGCAGCATCCAGAATTATCTGGTGGCTTGCCTGACCCTTGATATGGGCGACAAACCCAACACCGCAGGCATCTTTCTCGAACTGCGGATCGTATAGACCCTGCTTTTCAGGTAGACCGTTTGCCCTCTTAAAGGCCACATATTTGGCCATACCAAATCTCCTTAAAATCTCAATTATGCTTACTTTTAGCAGCGTCTGTAATATTGATAGCCACGGATAAATCCTGGCTCGGCCCTCCCTGGTACCAACAACAGTAACTCTTCAGAGGCTGGGTTTCATATCAGCCACACCTAACTTGTGAGCACGAGGATTATTTACCCTGCTGCGCAGGAAGAAAATAACTTTATGTCGCTTTTTCAACAAGCTACCTTACTATCAGGGCCATGCTTATTGGCAACAGACTTTTACCCAAGCGAACGCGGGGCGCAAGTTTACCACCAGATTCACAAAAGGTTAATTAAATTTGCATATGTCTGTAGGCCAGCCAGCACAGACATAACGCCAGAGAAGAAAAAACAGGGAGAATATCCACAACAGCTGGCTAAATTGGTCAGATCTGACCCACATAGTTTAGCTGCAACATTACCACCTCAACCTGCGGAGCGGCTTTTGTCGACACTGGCGCAGGGAGGAGACTCAAGGGGGCGATCCACCGACTCTGCCCACTCAAGAGGAGAAAAGAGATGTAGCGCTAGCGCATGCACCCCATTATTTAGCTCATGCTCCAGCAATTTATAGACTCGCTGATGACGAGACACCAACGTTTTTCCCTCGAAATCAGAGGCAGCCGCGACAACCTTGAAATGAGTCTCTGAACCTGGCGGCACATTGTGAGAACCACTTTCATTTGTTACCTGCAGGTATTCCGGGCTCAACTCAGCCACAAGTTTCATCTCTATTGATTCCTTAATACTCATTAGCAACAACTCCTGGCTTTTAATTTGTGCAAGATCGCAACCCAGTTATAACCACACTTTTTTGCCTGGCCTGGCACGATTGTCATTTGCAGCAACACAGTCAACCTTGGTCAATACCGATATCCACAGCGCCAATCATGCTTGTAGAGATGTCTCGCTCCAAAACCAGGGCCGTTATATCCGTAGCGATCATAACTAAAGCTACTATTATAATAGCGTCCAAGTCCGAAACCCAGCAAAAACCCATCATGACCCCGATTATGTCGCAAAAACCGGTGATGTGTGCGAAAGCGCCTGCTGGAGTTAAAATGCCTATCTCGATATCTGAAACCGGATTCGCGGTAATAATGAGATGGACGCTTTCTCACGACATTGGCATGATCCTGAAAATGCCCCCTCTTAATATTACTATCATCGTGATTACGCATATCAGCCGCGCTCACAGAAGCAAAACTGGCTGAAAGAGATGTACCGAGGATTATAGTAAGCAGCCGTCGATTAACCATAATAAAGCACCTTTAATTAGCCGGGTAATGATAATTTACTCGGAAGATGCTGAATAACAGCTGAACGGTTTGATTTTTTTACTCTCAGGCTAGAAAAAGCCCATTGGGGTCATGGACATCACCGGGCTGCTCGTAGAACGGCATCATGGGAATAGATTTTCATCAACACTAACCACGCCCATAGGTTCAACCAACTGCCATGAGAGATGAATAACCCCATGAAATACACAAGAAAATAAGACTCTTTTGATTTTACT
>CAYYRK010000045.1:10309-16431 GCA_964473915.1 uncultured Pseudomonadales bacterium | reverse complement strand
CTCCCAAAGGGAGAGGGGATTGAAGATGTTTATTATTAATCTTTTTCTCCCCCAGAGGGAGAGGGGGCTGAAAGAGGTTCGTTATTAATTTTCTCCCCTAAGGGGAGTGGCGACTGGAAAAGATCCGTTATTAATTCCCCTCTCCCCCTGGGAGAGGGCTAGGGTGAGGGTAAATAAGGTGAGGGAACATAATTGACAAATACCATAACAATCAAAAAACTCACTGAGGCTGATTACTCACGTTGGAACCACTATGTGGATAATCACGAAAATGCTACGTTCTTCCACAAAGCAGAGTGGCAGAGCGTTCTACAGCAGGCGTTTAAACATAAAACGCATTTTCTCTATGCCCAGGATGGAAAAAAAATCACAGGAATACTGCCACTGGCTCAAGTAAAAAGCTGGCTATTTGGCCATTCACTGGTATCAACTCCTTTTTGCGTTTACGGTGGTGTGGTTGCTGATAATACAGAAACCGAAACTGCACTTGTCCAGAAAGCCTGTGAGCTAGCCAAAGAACTGCAGGTGGATTATCTGGAGCTTCGTAACAGGGAACGTAAAAATCCAGACTGGCCATGTAAAAATCTCTACTATAATTTCCGTAGAGAGATAGCCGAAGACGATGAATCCAATCTCAAGGCTATTCCGAGAAAACAGCGTGCCATGGTGCGTAAATCACTGGATCTTGGGCTTGAAACACAGATGGATGAATCCATCAACCGCTTTTATACCGCCTATTCAACCAGTGTCCGTAATCTGGGGACCCCTGTTTTTTCGAAACGGTATTTTAAAACCCTGCATAGGGTTTTTGCTGATAGCAGTGATATTTTGACCATCAGCCGGGAGGGTGAACTGGTTGCCAGTGTGATGAGTTTTTATTATAAGGACGAAGTTTTGCCCTACTATGGCGGCGGGACTGACCTTGCCCGTACCTTGAAGGGTAACGACCATATGTACTGGCAATTGATGTGCCATGCAGCAAAAAAAGGCGCTCGCCTGTTTGATTATGGTCGTAGTAAAGAGGGTACGGGTTCGTTCAAGTTCAAGAAAAACTGGGGCTTTAAACCGGAGCCGCTTTTTTATGAGTATTACCTGGTTAAAGCCAGCGAAATGCCTGATTTGAACCCGTTAAACCCCAAATACCAGTTGATGATTAAAACCTGGAAGCGGTTACCGTTGTTTGTCAGCCAGTGGGTTGGCCCGTTAGTATCGAAATATCTGGGTTAATCATGGAAAAACCAGCACTGCTCTTTATTGCCCACAGAATCCCTTACCCACCTAATAAGGGTGACAAAATTCGCTCTTTCAATATGCTCCGGCAGTTGGCCAGGCACTACCGAATCTATCTGGGTGCCTTTATCGATGACAGTGATGATTGGCAATATCAAGAAA
Organism: uncultured Pseudomonadales bacterium; assembly: GCA_964473915.1. Lineage (GTDB taxonomy): Bacteria > Pseudomonadota > Gammaproteobacteria > Pseudomonadales > IMCC2047 > CAYYRK01. The sequence continues at coordinate 15,039 of CAYYRK010000045.1, read as the reverse complement.
ACCTGCATCACTATTGCGAGGAGGTGTTGCTAATTGACCTGGGTTTAAAGCAAAAACTGCTCTCCCTCCGGGGGTTGCTGACAGGAGAGGCGCTGAGTATTCCTTACTACCGTCGATCGGCCATGCAACGATGGGTAGACAATACAATCGACCATCATAATATTGAGCGAGTGTTTGTGTTCTCTTCTGCGATGGCGCAGTTTATCAGTGGCAAACAGTACCATGACCTGCATCGCGTGATCGATTTTGTCGATGTGGACTCAGAAAAATGGCGCGCCTATAGCCATTCAACAAGCTGGCCTATGAGCTGGCTATATCGCCGTGAAGCGCGTTGTTTGTTTGATTTTGATCGGGAAATAGCCAGAGAATTTGATGCCAGTTTTTTTGTGTCCGAACATGAGGCGCAACTGTTCACGGAAATCAGCGGCAGTTCCGATAAAATTCACTTTATCTATAATGGGGTAGATGCGGACTATTTTTCCCCAGATCACAAGCTGGATAACCCCTATCCGCGCGCAGCAAAAGTGCTGGTATTTACCGGTGCGATGGATTACTGGGCTAATGTAGATGCTGTGTGCTGGTTTGCTGATGATGTTCTACCGATCATCCAGAAGGCGTTGCCTCAAATACTTTTCTATATTGTTGGGGGCAAGCCCAGTAGCAAGGTTTTGGCGTTGGGAAACCGGTCAGGAATCACAGTGACCGGACGTGTTGATGATATGCGACCCTGGCTAAAATATGCACAGGTCGCTGTGGCGCCCATGCGGATAGCCAGAGGGATACAAAACAAGGTGCTGGAAGCCTTGGCGATGGAGATCCCCGTGGTGGCAACCGAACAGGCCATGGAGGGGATTGGTGTGTTTAAAGGCACCTGCACCTGCAACGATGCGCAGCAGTTTGCTCACGAATGTATTGAGCTGCTTAAAACGCAGGGACCGATCCATTCTGATCATTCAGGCAGGGCCGAAATTCTGGAACACTACAATTGGCAGCAAAACTTGAAAAAAATCGAGTGTTTGCTGGAAAGAGCGCATTGCGACTAAATGACCGTGACCGGTTCTACGGAGCAGACAGATATGGATAGGACTCAATCAATGGATAAAGACCGTAATTCGAGTCGGCATTTTCTCTATTTTGGTCTTTTGCTGGCGGTACAACTGCTGATTTTTTACCAGAGCTATTGGAGCATGGTGGAGGTCTGGTGGCGCTCAGAGACCTTTGCCCATGGTTTTCTTATTGCCCCCATCAGCCTTTATTTGATCTGGGGGAAAAGAGATAAAATAAAGCAGTTACAGCCAGCCTGCGATCCGTTAGCCCTGATATTTCTAGGTGGTCTGGGGTTTGCCTGGCTCCTGGCCCGTTTAGTTGATGTGCAGGTGGTCGAGCAGCTTGCCGTCGTGCTGATGATCCCGGTCTTGGTCTGGCTGGTACTGGGGCTCAAAATGGTTTTTTTGCTGCTATTTCCCCTGATGTATCTGTTGTTTGGAGTTCCCATTGGGGAATTTTTGATCTATCCGATGATGGGATTTACTGCAGATTTTACCGTTAATGCCATTAAATTAACCGGTATCCCTGTGTTTAGAGAGGGGATGTTTTTTACGATTCCCAGCGGGAACTGGTCCATTGTTGAAGGCTGCAGCGGTGTAAGATATATCATAGCATCACTGACTTTGGGGACGCTTTATGCCTATATAACTTATGCGAGTTATTGGCGAAGAACTGCTTTTATACTGCTTTCAATTTTATTCCCGATCATAGCCAACGGGCTGCGCGCCTATATGATCGTGATGATCGGTCATTTGAGCAGCATGAAGCTGGCAACCGGTGTTGATCACCTGATCTACGGCTGGGTATGGTTTGGGCTGGTGATGTTTTTTATGTTCTGGCTGGGCAGTTTTTGGCGCGATGACAGGGACGAAGATCAGGAGCCCGAACCCGAACAACAGGAAAAAACCAGGGAGGGCAGAGGTAGTTTTACGAAACTATACCTGCTGGTTGCAGTGGTTATTTTGGGAGTATGGCCATTGTGGGCCTATTCGATTAGCCAATCAGATCAAGCACCGTTCCAATTAAAAGCGCCTGAGCTTTCTGTAGATTGGCGCAACAGCCCCGCACTGTTTACCGAGTGGGAGCCGCGTTACATCGAGCCATCACAAGTGGTTCATCAATCCTATCTGTCTAAAAATGAACGAGTTGGATTGTACTTGGCCTATTACGGGAAGCAGAAACAGGGTGCAGAATTGATCAACTCGCAAAATGTTATGGTTGTTCAAAAGCACCCGGTTTGGCGGCAACCCAGCCAGATCAGGAAACAGGTTAACGTTGGTGTTGAGCAGTTGTCTCTGTGGGAAACAAAAATAGATTCAACCCAACAAAAACTGCTTGTCTGGCATTGGAATAGTATTGACGGACAAGCGGTCACCAGCAGTTATTATGCAAAACTGCTGGAGGTCTGGATGATTTTGCAGGGTAAGGGTCGAGCGGGTACAGCCATCGTTGCCTATGTTGAGTACACAGATAATATTGAAATTGCACGAAGCAGTTTAAAACAGTTTGTTAGTACTTTATTGCCAGAAATGACCGCGAAATAGACCGAGACCCTTGCATGGGAGTTATTCATGGGGCTCGCTCATGGAATGACCACCTCCATGGTACAGCCTCGTTTTTCGGCCAGTGCCATCAGAGCATCATGCAGGGCTTGCTTTGCGGGTTTATCGCCGTGAACCAGGCGTACCTGCGCAGGCAGGTGCCTCATGCGTGAAATAAACTTTAATAGCCCCTCTTTATCAGCGTGGGCAGAATAGCCCTGGAGCGTATGAACTGAGGCATTAATTGAGTAGCGCTTTCCCTCCAGTTCCACATAACCATGACTTGGGCCATAGGTTTGAATGATTCTGCCGGGTGTTCCGTGTGCCTGATAACCCACAAAGAGCAGGTCATTGCGTGAGTCCTCAATCAGCGCCTTAATATAGCTGATTACCCGGCCGCCGGTACACATGCCACTGGCGGCAATCACCACGCAGGGTCGCGCAGTTTTTGCCAAATACTTTACAGTGCGCAGGTGATCAAGATGACTATCGATAGTCAGCAGTTGGTCAAATGAGAGTGGATGCCGGTTGCGAGCTACCTTTCGAAGTGCCTCACGATCCCAGAATGGTTTGAGTTGCCGATACACCTGCGTAAAACGACTGGCCAGCGGTGAATCGACAATAATCTCAAGATCCTCCCAAGCAAGGTTTTGGGCAACCTGCTTGCGTTTGTTGTGATGAATGAGCTCCTCCAGTTCATAGAGTAACTCCTGGGTGCGTCCAATACTGAATGCAGGAATCAGCACCACGCCACGATTGATAAGCGAGTGTTCCAATACCGCCTGTAAATGTTGGCGGCGGTGTCTTCTGTCATTATGTGTCCGGTCACCATAGGTGCTTTCCAACACCACACTATCCGCTCCGTAAGGTGAGCGCGGTGCAGGCAATAGCGGTGCATAGGGGGCCCCCAGATCACCAGAAAAAACAACCCTGGTTTTGCCATGGACCGTTTGGCATCTGCACTGGACATAAGCGGAGCCCAAAATATGCCCGGCGGGTTTAAAATTAATAGCAAGCTCTGTGGAGTCATCGGTATCGATCTTCTGCCACTGACGGTAGGGCAGGGGTATAATCTGGTGCTTGATATGGGCTATAAACTTACGGATCAGTTGATGGTTGCTGGTAAAGCCAATTTTTATTGCATCTTCGAGAACCAGCGGCAGTAAAATGGCCGATGGCTCGGTGCAGTATATCGGCCCCCTGAAACCAGCCGCCAGCAGATAGGGAATACGCCCCACATGATCAATATGCACATGGGTTACTACCAGTGCTTTGATATGATCGACGGGGAACTCGATTTCTAACTGGTTCAGGCCAACGCCCGAGGGTGCAGTCTCAGAACCTTGAAACAGCCCGCAATCGATAAGAACAGCTGATTGCTTGCTTAACCTAAGCTCATGGCAGGACCCGGTCACGCCATTGACTGCACCGTGGTGCAAGATTTTGGGATAGTCTTCCATGACAGGCTTCCTTTACGGTAATGATTTGGTTTAAATTGTGGCACTACTGCGTAGTGCAGGCAATAGCTGGTTTTTCTTGAAGTCCCCTCTCCTTTGGGAGAGAGGGTCAGAGTGAGGAGAGTAGGTGCAAAAAAACGACCATTTAAAAAAACAGTTACCCTTGATTGCTCATGTGGTTCATCGGCTAGATGTGGGTGGTCTGGAAAATGGCCTGGTGAATATCATCAACAGGTTGCCCCAGGGCCAGTTTCGCCATGCGATTGTCTGCCTGACCGATTACAGTGATTTTAGTCAGCGTATTGTTCCCCCGGTTGATCTGTATGCTTTGCACCGCAAAGAGGGCAAGGATATCTCTCTTTACTGGAAGTTATACCGAATATTCAGACAGATCCGGCCTGATATTGTCCATACCAGAAATTTGGCAACGCTTGAGGCTCAAGCTCCAGCATGGCTTGCTGGTGTCAGGTATCGAATACATGGAGAGCATGGCTGGGATATGAGCGACCTGGGTGGGGTGAGTACCCGCTACATAAAACTGCGGGCCCTGTTTAGACCTTTGATACACTGCTATATACCGCTTTCTGAAGAGCTGGAAACTTACTTGCTTGATAAGGTGGCTGTGCCAGAGCATAAGATTAGCCGGATTATGAATGGGGTGGATATTGAGAAGTTTTATCCTGTT
>CAYYRK010000045.1:0-10209 GCA_964473915.1 uncultured Pseudomonadales bacterium | reverse complement strand
CCGATATTAACCCCCTCTCCCTCTGGGAGAGGGTTGGGGTGAGGGCCGATCGGACAAGAGAGCATCAGGCATGGGGAAAGCGTGATGACACAATCATCATCGGTACGGTTGGCAGGCTGGCAGAGGTAAAAAACCAAACTGCCCTGGTTGCAGCTTTTGTTCAACTGATCACAAACCAGCCAGAACTCAAAAAAAATGTTCGCCTGATGCTGGTAGGTGAAGGTTCATTGCGCCCAGCGATAGAAAAGATGATCGAGGCAGCGGGCGTTGCCGAGCTGGTCTGTCTTACCGGCGCTCGTGATGATGTGCCTGAACTGATGCGTGCCATGGATATTTTTGTGCTGCCCTCACTCCAGGAGGGGATCTCCAACACTATACTGGAAGCGATGGCCAGTGGCTTACCTGTAATTGCTACCCGTGTCGGTGGCAACTCACAGCTGGTGATAGAGGGTGAAACCGGGTTTCTAGTTGAATCAAATTCCCCCAGAACATTGGTGGCCAGGTTGTCTGACTATATTCAAAATCCTCCAATGCGCCAGGCGCACGCGGCTGCAGCTCGTAAAAGGGCTGAGACTCAGTTCAGCCTGGATGGGATGGTGGGCTGTTATCAGGAAATATATCAGAAGGGTTGTAAAAAAATTAATCTCTCCCGCTTATAACGACTATCTTTAAAGAACACTCATTCCACCGCCCCACTTGGAGTGAGGGTCAGCTGGAATAAAAACAGAAGCGTTTTCTTAAAAGGTCTCACAAGGATAAATTGGAACTATGTGCGGTATCGCAGGAATATTTGATTTAAAGGGAGAGGGTGAGATTGATCAGGCGCTACTGGAGCGGATGAATGAATCTCAATTTCATCGTGGCCCTGATGAAGGTGGAATACATATTGAACCGGGGCTGGGGTTGGCTCACCGCCGTCTATCCATTATCGACATATCCACCGGGCAACAGCCCATGTTTAATAGCGACAGAAGCGTTTGTATCGTTTTCAATGGTGAGATATACAACCATCGTGATATCCGAAGTGAGCTTGAAAAGCTCGGCTACACTTTTAGCACCCATTCAGATACAGAGACGATCATCTATGCCTGGCAGGCCTGGGGTGCGAGCTGTGTTGAGAAGCTGCGCGGCATGTTTGCCTTTGCTATCTGGGACAGGCGGAACCAAACCCTGTTTCTGGCGCGGGATCGGGTCGGCATCAAGCCACTCTATTATGCTGAATTGTCCAGTGGTCAGTTTATCTTCGGCTCGGAACTGAAGGTTTTAACGGAGCACCCCCTGCTTCCACGAACACTGGGCCATCAGGCGATTGAGGAGTATTTCGCCCTGGGCTATGTGCCTGAACCCAATACTATTTATCAGGGCGTTTATAAACTACCCCCCGCCTGCACGCTCAAACTGGTACGCGGGGAAAGCCTGCCTGAACCTCGCACTTATTGGGATATTAACTTTCAGCCCTCAACACCGGTGGCAAATCTTTTGGATATCCAGAACGAGTTGGATGAACGCCTGCGTGAAGCCGTTAACATAAGGATGGTATCAGAGGTGCCACTGGGTGCTTTTTTATCCGGCGGTGTTGATTCCAGCGCCGTGGTCGCGATGATGGCGCAGCTACAGGATCAACCGGTTAACACCTGTGCGATCGGCTTTAAAGAAAACAAATTCAACGAAACGGGGTTTGCCCAGCAGGTGGCAAGCCTCTACCGCACCAATCATTTTGAGGGCATGGTTGGCTCGGATGACTTTGACCTGATCGACAAACTGGCAACCCTTTATGATGAACCCTATGCTGACAGTTCCGCTATGCCGACTTACCGGGTGTGTGAACTGGCTAAAAAACGGGTCACAGTGGCCCTGTCTGGTGATGGTGGGGATGAGGTTTTTGCCGGTTATAGGCGCTATAAGTGGCATATGAATGAGGAGCGAATTCGCGGGCTGATGCCTCATGCCTTGAGAAAACCGCTGTTTGGAGCCATGGGCAATCTTTACCCCAAAGCAGATTGGGCACCGCGAGTCTTCAGGGCTAAATCGACATTTCAAGCTATTGCCAGAGATTCGATTGAGGGCTATTTCCATAATTTTTCACTATTGCCGGATTCATTGCGATTGAACCTGTATAGCGATAGCTTCAAATCCAGCTTGTCAGGATATAATGGCATTGAAGTTTTTAGGGGCCATGCGGCCAAAGCACAGACTGATGACCCCTTGTCTGTAGTTCAATATATCGATATGAAAACCTATCTGGTGGGTGATATTCTGACCAAGGTTGACCGGGCCAGCATGGCACATGCACTGGAGGTGCGGGTGCCTCTTCTGGACCATGAATTTATTGAATGGACGGCCACGCTGCCATCCAATATCAAATTAAAGGGCCAGGAGGGGAAATATATTTTCAAAAAATCCCTGGAGCCTCACCTGCCCAAGAATATTTTATACCGGTCAAAAATGGGTTTCGCGGTACCCTTGGCACTCTGGTTCAGAGGGCCACTTCGTGAGCGAGTTAGGTCTGCTTTGCTCGGGGATATTATGGGCGATTCCGGGGTGTTCAATATGGATTTTTTACGAACACTGGTAGACCAGCATCAATCAGGGATGCGAGATCACAGTGCGAGCCTCTGGAGCCTGTTGATGTTTGAGTCTTTCTATCGGCAATGTGCGATGCCATCGTTGCACCAAAAAGTGGCATAGCGGGTAATCCCTTCTCCCTCTATTACACCCCACCCCAACCCTCTCCCTGGGGGAGAGGGGGTTAACAAAGCAGGCTTTAACAGATATGCGTATTCTTCATATTCTTGATCACTCTATCCCCCTGCACAGTGGCTATACTTTTCGTAGCCGTGCCATTTTAAACCAGCAACAGGCCATGGGTTGGGAAACCTATCATCTGACCAGCGCCAAGCAGGGCAATACAGAGGCTGCGCTGGAAGAGGTTGACGGGCTGAGTTTTTATCGTACGCCGGTGCCACCGGGTTGGCAGATGAAAATACCATTGGCCAGCCAGGCTGTTATGGTGGCTGCACTGAAAAAACGTCTGAATCAGGTTATAGCTCAGGTGAAGCCGGATATTCTTCATGCCCATTCGCCCTCACTCAACGGCCTGGCGGCACTGTCGGCGGCGCGCAGCCATAATTTACCGTTGGTGTATGAGGTGCGGGCTTTTTGGGAAGATGCCGCAGTTGACCATGGCACCAGCAGCGAATGGGGGCTGCGTTACCGGCTAACACGAGCCAGCGAAACCCGTGTATTAAAAGGCGCCAATGCCATTACCACCATCTGTAATGGGTTACGCAATGAGATGATTGGGCGTGGTATTGCTGAGGATAAAATAACCGTTATCCCCAATGCGGTTGACCAACATCAGTTTCAAATTATTCACGAGCCTGATCAAAAATTAAGAGATGAACTTGGGTTGCAAGGCAAAACAGTACTGGGTTTTTTGGGGTCTTTTTATGCCTATGAGGGGTTATCTTTGTTGATCCAGGCGCTGCCTGCAATGCTGCAAACTAATCCTGATATCCGAGTTCTGCTGGTGGGCGGTGGCCCTGAGGAAAGCTCATTAAAAAAGCAGGTTCAAGCGGCCAATTTGCAACAACAGGTTATTTTTACGGGCCGTGTTCCCCATGACCAGGTGCAAGCTTACTACAGTCAGGTTGATCTGCTGGTTTATCCGCGCCTTTCCATGCGGTTAACCGACCTGGTTACACCGTTGAAACCATTGGAAGCGATGGCTCAGGGTAAGCTGGTAGTGGCATCTGATGTGGGGGGGCATAAAGAGTTGATCAAAGATGGAGTGAATGGATTTTTATTTGCTGCAGGAAATGGCCAAGCACTGGCGGAGCGAGTTATTCAAACTCTGGAAAAACGTGACCTATGGGAGAAGATAAGAGCGCAGGGGCGAGACTTTATTGAAACTGAACGCAACTGGAAAAAAAGCATTTCTCGTTACAGCGATGTTTATTCACGAATAACCAGCGGCGTAGCGAAATGATTGAGCGGTATCAACAGGGCCTTCGGGCAAGGAGTGTGATTTGATGCCTGAAATTCAGCCCAATCTGCTGGTATTTAGCAGCCTTTTCCCTAGCTCAGCTCAACCCAATGCGGGTCTGTTTATACGCGAGCGAATGTTTAGAGTCGGCAAAAAAATACCTGTGAGCGTTGTTAGCCCCGTACCCTGGTTTCCTCTGCTGGGTTTAATTCGAATATTTAAACCGGGTTATCGCCCCATGCCACCCCGGCAGGAAAGCCAGCAGGGCATCACCGTCTATTACCCAAGATTTTTTTCACTTCCTGTCATTGGCCGAGCTTTCGATGGTTTTTTCATGGCTCTGGGAGCCAGGCGTCTTGCTTTAAAGTTAAGAGATAGCCAGGGCATCAATTTGATCGACTCACATTTTGCCTACCCCGATGGCTATGCCGCGACAAAACTGGGTAACTGGTTAAATTTGCCGGTGACTATTACCCTGCGAGGGACCGAGGTTCCTCATGCCAAGGATAAAATTAAGTGCAAAAAGATGCTTGTAGCACTGAACAATGCAGCTCGTATTTTTGCGGTTGCTGACTCGCTAAAACAACATATGGTTAGCTTGGGGGCAACAAAAGAGAAAATACGGGTAGTGGGCAACGGTGTTGATACTGCTAAATTTCACCCCGTCTCTCAATTAGATTCCCGTAAGGCCCTGGGTATTAGCGCACAGGCGAAAGTAATGATATCAGTAGGAGGGCTGACAGAAAGAAAGGGCTTTCATCGGGTTATCGAATGTTTGCCTGAGTTGAAAAAAACCCACCCAGAGCTGCTGTTCATTATTATTGGTGGAGCCAGTGGAGAGGGCGACTGGGGTGCAAAATTGAAACAGATGGTTGAGCAGATGGGTTTGTCAGACACTGTGCGATTTTTAGGTACTCTGCCGCCAGAATCACTATACCAACCTTTGTCTGCTGCGGACCTGTTTGTGCTTGCTACCCGTAATGAAGGTTGGGCTAATGTTTTTCTTGAAGCGATGGCCTGTGGGCTACCGGTAGTGACTACTAATGTGGGTGGTAATGCTGAAGTGGTGAATAGTGAGCAGCTGGGTAGCATTGTGCCCTTTGAAGACAAAGCCGCTTTAACTGTAGCGATAGATAACGCCTTAAATAAAACCTGGGATCATGAAATTATCCGTGGTTACGCTTGCGCCAATGAGTGGGGGCTGCGCGTAAAAATATTGGAACAGGAGTTTCAGGAAATTGTAACTAACTTTTATGGCCAGGGGGGCGAGCCTACAGGCAAGCATTCATCTATATGAAAATCAAAATAGGGACAAGCCATAATGAGTAGTTTTATAGATGCGTGATTTATTTGTAACTTTGGTGGTTTTGGGAAGCATCCCCTTTATTCTGAAGCGGCCGTTTATTGGCATTTTAATGTGGACCTGGCTGGGCTATATGAACCCGCACAAGTTAAGCTGGGGGTTTGCAATGAACTTTCCCTTTGCGCAACTGGTGGCTCTAGCAACACTGATGGGCTTGCTGTTTTCGAAGGAGGCCAAAAAAATACCATGGACCAAAGAAACTGTTGTTTTGCTATTTTTTATTATCTGGATGTGCATCACTACAGCTTTTGCTTTTAACCCCGCCATAGCAGGGGTTCAGTTGGATAAGGTTTTAAAGATTCAACTGATGACCTTTATCTCTTTGATGCTGCTCACTGAACCCAAACGCATACATCAGCTTGTATGGGTTGTCGCACTCTCACTAGGTTTTTATGGTATTAAAGGCGGAATATTTACGATATTGACGGGAGGTGGTTACCATGTTTATGGGCCGCTTGGTACCTTTATTGGCGGCAATAACGAGATGGGATTGGCGCTATTGATGACCATTCCATTGATGCGTTACCTACAACTGGAAGCGACGCAAGGGTGGCTAAAACTTGGCCTGACCGGTGCCATAATTTTTTCCCTTGTGGCGGTTGTGGGGACACAATCTCGGGGTGCATTGGTTGGCCTGGTTGTTATGGGTGCTTTTTTTGTGTGGAAGAGCCCACGCAAGGCGCTGTTTTTTCTGCTTATGGGGCTGGCTATCCCACTGATTTTAGGCTTTATGCCAGAAAGCTGGTGGGAGCGTATGGGTTCAATTCAGAACTATGAAGCAGACGCATCGGCTATGGGACGAATTATAGCGTGGAAATTTGCTTATAATGTGGCGCTTGAAAATTTTATGGGTGGCGGGTTTAATGCGCTTGTCATTTCAGGTATGCGAGATGTGCACAGCATCTATTTTGAAGTGATGAGCGAACATGGCTTTTTCGGGCTGTTGCTATATCTGCTACTGTTGGCCTTTACCTGGTTAAGTGCAGGCTGGGTTCTCAAGCGTTCAAAAAAGCATGAGGAATTAAGGTGGGCGCGTAACCTTGCCCCTATGCTACAGGTCAGCGGTATCGCTTACTGTGCCTGTGGTGCTTTTTTAGGGTTAGCTTATTTTGATCTAATCTATCTGTTAGTGGTTATTACTGTGGCTACGCGCAAACTGGTCACCGATCAACTTGCCGAACTGGAGAGTACAAACAAAGCCGTATCGGCCGTCGCTAAAGGGGCTACTCTGTTAGCACCCTCTCCCCCAGGGAGAGGGTTGGGGTGAGGGGTTTGTGTGCTGTTTATCCTGCAAAGCTCTCGCTAAACAGTTCTTAACTGTGCGCCTGTAACCAGCACTCAAGCATCATGATCTGCCAGATCATCACCCCGTAGTAGGAGGTATGCCCTGATTGGTGATTTTTCCAAAGTGCGTCAATATAGGCGGGGTGGATAATTCCGCGCTGCTTCATCTTATCCAAACTCTCAGAAGCCAGACGGTTAAGACCCGGGTGGGTATTGAGCCACAGCCCAAAGGGGAGCCCGAAGCCATGTTTGGATTTGGTCAGGGTTCTTTTATCCAGCCTGTTTCTGAGTGCATATTTAAAAAAATAGCGAAGTTTGTGCCCCTTTATTTTCAGGTGGCTGGGGACTTTAGCGGCAAAGTTGACCATCTCCAGGTCAAGCAGCGGGTAGTGAACGTTAACACCCGCCAGATCACACATCCCATTAACCTTGCGCAGGTCATTGTCTGCCAGGGTATATTTAAGATCAAGATGTAACATGCGGTTTAAAAAAGCACCATCAGCATCGGCTTGCTCATAGATGCCTTGCTGTGATTTTAGTGGTGCCTGGGTATCAACCGAGCTCAAAAATGAGGCATCAAATATTTCACTGGCCGGGTGCCGGTGTAGAAAATTATAGGTTTCCAACCGGTCGGGGAGGGGGATATTGGCCTGTTCGATATAACTTTGCAGTTTACGAACCGGCAGAATTTTCGCCCCCATTGGAAAATGTTGACTGACAGGCTCAATTAGAGCGTTTCGTAGCAATTGCGGTATTTTAGCGTAATATTCAAACACTTTTTGCTTTAAATAGCGGGTGTTTCCTGCGAATATTTCATCACCACCATCACCTGCCAGCAGATTGGTAATGCCAGATTCTCTGGCCAGCTTGGCGCAAAAATAGGTGGGCACCGCAGACTCATTACCAAAGGGTTCATCACAGTAGTGGGCTATTTTTGGGATCGCCTCATACACATCTTGTGGTGTTACATAGTAGTCATGGTGTTGGGTATTAAAACGTTTAACGGTGATTTGTGCATATTCAGACTCATCAAACTCGGCTGCATCAAAGCCGATGGAAAAGGTTTTGGCAGGCTCGCTCGCTACCTGTGACATGGCGGCGGTGACACTGGAACTGTCGGTGCCACCACTTAAAAATGCACCCACATTTTTAAATTTGGCCAGAGGTTTGGCAACGCTTGAATCAAGCAGTTGGTGAAATTGTGAAACCAGCGATTTCAGCGGTGCACGGTTGTGCTCCTGATAATGCAGCTGCCAGTAGGTTGAGCATTTTAGCTCGTTATTGCTGAACTCCAAAAGCTCGCCGGGTTGCAGCTTGTAAATATTCTCATAGATCGTTTCCGGGGCTGGAATACAGTGAAAATAAAAAAAGCTGTAGATCGCCTGGTTAGAGATGCGGGTTTGCACAGCCGGGTGTGCCTTTACCCCCTGCACTGAACTTGAGAAAACAAGCTGGCCGTTGAAATGCCCATAGCACAGTTTTTCTATCCCCAGGGGGTCGATGGCAAGTAGCGTCATCCCTTGGGCGGCATCCACAATGGCCAGAGCAAAAGAACCGCTTATCTGACTTAAAAACTGCCTGCTGGTTTTATCTTGCTGATAAGCATGCGCAATGGCTTGCGCGTCCGTTTCATTGGCGGCCAGCTCACTAAGTTGTGGGTCTCGCCAGTCAATATTTCCAACCACAGCAACCTGCAGATTGGCCGCTACAAAAATGGAGGCGGGTTTGGGGCCCATCATTATGCCCAGAGCAATGTTGTTGTCACTATGGGTGATGCTTTCGGCGTTATCATCGTGCCAGGATGCATTCATCATGTCGTGCAGATGAGCTTGTACCGATTGTGGGGTTGATGGCGTTCCTGTCCATCCGCTTAATGTGCTCATGTTTTATTCACTACAAATGTTGTAACGATTCAGTTAACCCCTGAATTACGCCATCTCTGCGTTCAAAAATGGTCATTTACACTTGTAAACTCACATTTTTTGCCTTGATCTGACGTGATTCAGTGATGACCTGAGCAGTTACTCTTAATTTTTACTACTCGCTGAGTAGTCGCCCAATGTTTTGTTTAATTAATATAGCATCCTACAGCTTCATTAAACTTTAATGCTAAACTTTAACCATAATTTTTTTATTACCCCCTCGCCCCTTGGGGGAGAGGGTTGGGGTGAGGGGTGGTATGCAGTCGGAAGTTGTCCCATAAACCCTTACCCAGGCCCTCTCCCAGTTTTGGCAGTGGGGATAATTGACCATTAGGTGCTGTTATTGAATAACCTGATCACTGTTCTTACCCCTGTTTTTTGCTGGTTTTTTATCAGTAATCTACTGCTCTTTTACTATTTTAGGGAAGTGTTGCACCGTTACTGGCGAGAACCGGTGTTAAAACATCCGGTCGTGATTTTTGAAAGTGACGACTGGGGGCCAGGACCGGCTGATCAAACCCAGGCACTCCATAAACTGCAACATATTCTTTGCCGTCATACTGATGCCACAGGGCATCACCCGGTTATCACGCTGGGTATAAACCTGGCTGCCCCGCAAGTAAAGCAGAGCGAGGCGGGCCGGTTAACCTACGGTAGAAAATTATTAAGCGATCCCGATTATGCACCGCTGCTTGAAGCGATTAACCGGGGTGTCAGCCTGGGCATCTTTGCGTTGCAGCTGCATGGCACTGAACATTACTGGCCGCAAGTGCTGATTGATGTGGCCCGCGAAGATGCGCAAGTTAAAGAGTGGCTTACCAAGGGTGACCAATATAGTGAACTGCTACCTGATCACCTGCAAAGCCGCTGGTTAAATGCTCGCACGCTACCATCAGTGGAACATGACCCCGAATCTATTAATGATGCAGTGGCACAAGAGGTTAAGATTTTCGAAGCCGTTTTTGGTATAAAACCCCGAATAACAGTGCCCAACACCTTCGCCTGGACAGACAGTGTCGAAAAAGCATGGGCTGCATCAGGAATAAGCTACCTGGTCACCTGCGGCAAGCGCTTTACCAGCCGAGACAGCACAGGCCGTTTAATGAGCGATAACGTTATGATAGTCAATGGTGAGCAGCGCAACGGGCTTACTTGCCTGGTACGTGATGCCTATTTTGAACCGGCAAAGGGGCACAAAGCGAGTGATGCGCTAACAATGCTGAGGAGTTACGTTGATTGCGCCCGCCCATTGCTGTTTGAAACCCACAGGCTTAACTTTGTTTCTTTGAACTCTAAGGCAGAGCAAGCATTTGAGGAACTTGATCACCTGGTTAGAGAGATAGTTCAGAAATATCCAGAGGTCAGGTTTATACCGAGCGAAGCGTTGGGTGATGCTTTTGCTCACCAATCCCACCCACTATTGGAAACCTCGATGAGTGGCAGATGCAGGGCATGGCTACACAGAGCTAGCCAATATTGGCCATTTCGTAAATTTAGTCGTTTTACCGGCGCACAGCTGCTCATTTCATTGCTATTATTAGTTTGGACAAAAAATAAGATGACCCAAGAATGAGTCTTTAGTGTCTTTTAACAGGGGGTTTGAAATCCCACACCTTTAGACGGCATGTTTGTTTTTTTACCCCTTCTCCCCTTGA
>CAYYRK010000044.1:0-16622 GCA_964473915.1 uncultured Pseudomonadales bacterium | reverse complement strand
GGTGCATCTATTATACTTTGAAATATAACCTATTCAGCGATCTTTGCACGAAAGCAATTTAATCAACACTATTTTTGCTCTCCCGACTTTTTATCTATAGTGATCGTCTTCTGGCTTGTGTTGCTCTGGGTTACGACTGATTCGATTTTTCCAGCGCTTCAATCTGTTTTTCCATTTGATCCAGCTTTTCCCGAGTGCGTTTGAGAACGGCAGCTTGAATATCAAACTCCTCCCGGCTCACCAGATCCAGCCGAGAGACAGCCGACTGCAGGGCACACTGTATATTTTTTTCAATTTCCTGACGGGTTTCATTTGCCGAGTCTGGCATCAAATCGGCTATCTGTTTACCAATCCGAGTAACGGTATCTGTCCACATCTGCGTAATCCTCAATAATAGTTTGATGGCCAGCTATTATAAAGCTCACCCAGTCCGGTCGTCTCAAAAAAACAGGCATTCACATTGGCTCGCACCATTTTCGCGCATTGACGCAGCTCTTGCGTCAATATGGTGCACCCTGATTGCTGCATTTTGTAGCATAAACAGGTTAAACGTCACACCTCCAGTATATCAGACCGACATAGTGGGCTGCTGGCACAGTATATGCATAGCAGTATGGCAGGGTTCCGGTTTTTAACCCACCTTGCAACCGATTGCACAGCAATCTATTTCAACACTGAGGAGAAACTTTATGAAAATAATCGCAAAAACTATAGCCGCAGGACTTCTGGTCAGCACACCCCTTACCTTCGCCCATGAAAGCCCCGAGATAGCCGGGTTCAGTATGTCAGCCAACGTCTCAATGGTAACGGACTACCTGTACCGAGGCTTGTCCCAAACCACAGGCGATGCGGCCATTCAGGGCGGATTTGATCTGGAGCACGAAAGCGGACTGTATCTTGGTGTCTGGGCCTCTAATGTTGATTTTGCCGATAGCCTGGAAGTAGATTATTACGGTGGTTTTGCGGGCTCTATCACTGAGGATGTTAGCTACGATGTCGGCGTTATTTATTACGACTACCCCTCTGATCCCTCTGATCCAGAAGGTGATTTTCTTGAGGTTTACGGCAGCGTTGGCTTTGCTGGCTTCACCGTTGGAGCCAATTATTCCGATGATTTTTTTGGAGAGACCGGCAGCGCACTCTATTACTACGGCAGTTATGACATGGAGCTGCCCTCTGACTTTTCATTAGGTCTTTTGGTTGCTCAACAGGATTTGAAAGATGACACCTATGGCGACGAGGACAGCTACATACACTACGGGGTCACCCTGGGCAAGGCTGCGCTTGGCTTTGACTTCGCCCTTACCTGGAGCGATACCGATATATCCAAGGATGAGTGTGCCGCTGGAGGATATGGAAACAATGACTGCGACTCCACAGTGGTCTTCTCAATTTCCAAAGCACTGTAATTGAAAGCGGACAAACCACAAAGTGATTAAAAGCGGTGCGTGAGATAAAACTTACGTACCGCGATGACACCGAGGCAAGCCCACAACAAACCCGGGATGTTTCAGCGCAAATCATAAAGACCAAACAGCAACTCAGTCTCCTCTTCGCGAGAGGGTGCTCGAAGTATTTGACTGAATTTGTTTTTATTGAGAGATATTAGCGAGAGGCGGATTATGAAATTAGTAACAGCGATCGTAAAACCCTTCAAACTCGATGACGTACGTGAAGCACTGTCCGAGCTGGGAGTAGCAGGGATCACTGCAACCGAGGTCAAAGGCTTTGGTCGACAAAAAGGGCATACTGAACTGTATCGTGGTGCAGAATATGTAGTGGACTTTCTACCCAAGGTGAAGCTGGAGATAGCGGTTTCGGATGAGATGGTGGATCAGGTGATGGAGTCCATAGCCAGCGCCGCCAATACCGGAAAAATAGGTGATGGCAAGATCTTTGTTTTGGACCTTGAGCAGACCGTTCGGATTCGAACCGGAGAAACCGGTGATGACGCTATCTAGCTGGCAACACCGTATCAATTAAAACCTGACCCCATGAAATATATTGTACCCGATTGCGGGTAAAAGCCCGGAAAGGAGGCTTAGAATGGAAGATATCATCCAGATCAAATATGCATTAGACACTTTTTACTTTTTAATATGCGGTGCACTGGTTATGTGGATGGCCGCAGGCTTTTCTATGCTTGAAGCCGGGCTGGTACGCTCTAAAAATACCACTGAGATTTTAACCAAAAACGTTGCCCTGTTCGCGATATCCTGCACCATGTATTTGGTTTGTGGTTATACCATTATGTACGGCGGTTCAGAAGGCGGCGTATTGCCCAATAGCTGGCTAGGCTTGCTGGGCGCCGATCATAGCGCTGCCGATGTACTGGCAGGAGCTGCCTCAAGCCCAGATGACTACTCCTACTATTCAGGGGCATCAGATTTCTTTTTCCAGGTGGTCTTTGTTGCCACCGCAATGTCCATCGTCTCAGGTGCTGTTGCTGAGCGCATGAAGCTATGGGCCTTTCTCGGATTTGCCGTAGTGATGACCGGCCTGATCTACCCCCTGCAGGGGATGTGGAAGTGGGGTGGTGGATTCCTGGACGCAGCAGGATTTCTTGATTTCGCCGGTTCCGGTGTAGTTCATATGACCGGTGCCACTGCCGCGCTGGCAGGCGTGCTGTTGTTAGGTGCCCGCAAAGGTAAATATGGTTCACGGGGCCAGGTCAACGCGATACCAGGTGCTAATCTGCCACTGGCAACACTGGGAACCTTCATCCTCTGGTTAGGCTGGTTTGGTTTCAACGGTGGCTCACAACTTATCGTATCCAATATTGATAACGCCAATGCGGTTGCACAGATATTTGTTAACACCAATGCTGGCGCTTCAGGTGGTTTGATCGCAGCACTGATTGTTGCGCGCCTATTATTCGGCAAAGCCGATCTGACCATGGCGTTAAATGGTGCCCTGGCAGGCTTGGTGGCTATCACTGCAGAACCTTTAACGCCCAGTGCAGGCGCGGCCACTCTGATCGGCGCTGCAGGTGGCGTACTGGTCGTATTCTCCATACTTGGTCTGGACAAGCTTAAAATCGACGATCCAGTGGGTGCCATCTCTGTACACGGAGTGGTCGGGATCTGGGGTCTGCTGGCTGTTTGCCTGACTAATCCCGATGCAAGCTTAACCGCTCAGTTAATGGGTATTGGCGTAATCTTTGCCTGGGTATTTGGTGCGAGCCTCATCACCTGGACGATTCTCAAGGCCGTCATGGGAATTCGGGTGAGCGAAGAGGAGGAGTATGAGGGTGTAGATATTTCCGAGTGTGGAATTGAAGCCTACCCGGAATTTACAAACAGTTAACAGGATCGATTGTAAAAGAAGGGCGCCCTGTGCGCCCTTCTTTTAGTTTAAGGTCTTTGCACAAGAGCCGTTTAACTCACTTTTTTAACAAACTTGGTTAGAATCACAATCTGCTGTCCATTGACGCGACCCTCGATCTGCTCAGAATTATCCGCCACCAACGAAATACCCCGCACTGCAGTACCGCGCTTGGCCGTAAAATTGGCTCCTTTTACATTAAGATCCTTGATAAGCGTTACCGTATCGCCTGCGGCGAGCAAAGCACCGTTGCTATCCCGATGGGCAACCCAGTCTTCACCCTCGGCCTCGTCACCGGTGACCTGTGCCCAGGCAAGGGTTTCCTGGTCCAGATAAAGCATATCAAGCAGCTCTTGCGGCCAACCTTCAGCGCTTAGGCGATTGAGCATACGCCATACCATTACCTGCACCGCGGGGACCTGGCTCCACATGCTATCGTTAAGACGCCGCCAGTGGTCCACATTAACTTTTTCCGGATTTTCAATCTGTTCGCTACAGGTTTCACAAATCAGCACAGCTCCATCCGCACCCTCCACTGAACCCGGCGGGACCTTATACACCATCAGCTGCTCTGCTGCGCCACACAGCTCACACTGGGAATTGCTTCGCGCCTGTAATGCTTTTTCTATACTCATTATCGATTAACTGCTCAAGGTTGAAAACAGCCATTATAGCTAAAAATCAGACGCCCTGTTGTGATTACAGTGGCGGAGCCACGACAGTTTACTATTTGTCAAAAACAGTAAAAAAACAGGGTTAAATTCGGTTTTTTTACTGTAGATCGATCCTAAGTCCGGCGGTCTCCTAGTAAACTACATCCATATCTATGGAGGAGCCCTACGAGAATGATCAACGCTTTAATTGATAAAGATGCGCTATCGGCAGTCAATGCCTTTGAATTACCTGAACAGTTAGGCTTTGGACGGGTTCCTGCTCCACTCATGTTTTGGGCAGAGTATATGGATGGTATCTGGGGACAGGGCAATCTGGAGCCTAATAGACCCATACAACTGGAACCAAGCGCTAAAGTGCTCCACTATGGACAGGAGATATTCGAAGGCATGAAGGCCTACCGGGTAGGCTGCAAGCACGCCTCTCTGTTTCGCCCCGAGCTTAACTGGATGCGATTTAATCAATCCGCTCAGCGAATGGCTATGCCGGAAACCCCCAGAGAACTATTTATGGAGGGCCTATACCTGATGACCGCCTGGTGTGAATCCATTATACCGGGCAGTAGCGGCCAATCTCTGTACCTGAGACCCTTTATGTTTGCTACGGAGCCAAGCCTGGATGTTTCAACCGCCAATCGCTTTCTCTTTATGGTTATAGGAAGCCCATCAGAAGCTCTCCATTCCGGTTCAGTGCGGGTCTTAATTGAGCGGCGCTGGATACGTGCCGCCGCCGGAGGCACGGGAACGGCTAAAACCGGGGGTAATTATGCGGGTAGTTTTGCTTCCAGGCAGCGAGCACAGCAACTGGGTTACGACCAAACTTTATGGCTTGATGCAAGCAACCAGGATAGCATTGAAGAGCTGTCAGTAATGAACTTCTTTGCCGTCATCAAGGGGGCGTTGCACACCCCTGTGCTAAGCGGCTCGCTGCTGGACGGGGTAACCAGAAACTCCATTATGAAACTGGCTGAATCGATGGGCATCAAAGTAATACAGCGGGTGATTAGAGCCAATGAGCTTATTCGACAGATCGAGTCAGGGGAGTGCAGCGAAGCGTTCTGTTGCGGCACAGCAGCTATAGTCAGCCCCATCAGTGAGCTGGGAGAGGAGGATGGAACGCGCTATCCACTTTCCCAGGCTGAAGGAGCACTGACACTCAAGTTAAAAGAAGCCCTGCTGGGCATACAGGAAAACAGACAGCCCGACCCCTTTAACTGGGTGGACAGGGTGCCATCACACTACTATCCGAGTGCTACGGAAGGATAAATCATCTCTCGTGCAAAGATCTCTTTGCACATTGATTATTTTAATTCGTGACTCAAACCGTTTGAGCCGATCGCATAGTAATTGCCAGTCTGGCCGAAACCCAACGCTAATACTGTGGCAGCAGAGGGCTTCCACCTATACTTTTTAGTGATTTTCCAGCGTTTTTGCTCTAGACCGGATTGAATCTCCCAAAGTTGTACCAGCTGACTGTTAGTACCAGTAAGGAGCTGGCTCTCTGATGCAGAAAAACGGGCGCAAGTATAGGAGGCACCCGCTATATAGGACCCCTTTTTAACAGGCATCTCCTTAATCTGACGGCCTGTTTCAGTATCCCAGAGGCTGGCCTTGTCCGCCTGTGCAGCAGTAAAAGCATATCTGCCTGTATCAGACAAAGCCGTAGTAATCAGCCGATTACCATGCTTCCAACTATGCAATAATGCACCACTTTGCAGATCCCATAGCTTGGCAGTTCTGTCATCAGAGCCCGTCAGTATTAGCCTGGCATCAGCGCTCATGGAAACGCTGCGCACCTTTCCGTTGTGATTAAAAACCCGCTGCACGCCTCCATTTTTGATATCAAAAAGTACGGCTGTATGGTTGGCAAGCCCCAGCAGCGCGTAGTCAGCCTGAGGCGTAAGCGCGATGCTCAGCACATCCCCCGGCGCAGTCCAGTACCAGACAGGCTCACCGGTGCCTGTTTCCCAAAGCACGATGGTACGATGCGAGGCCGTTGCAGCATAAGTTCCCTCAGGAGAAAAGGCCATTGCAATCAGCCCAGTATACTCCCCCTCTGTGTGATTCCAGTTATAGCGTCGATCTCTCTCCCCAAGGCCCCAGAGGCTACCGCCATGCCGTATAGAACCGATAGCTGCATACTGGCTGTCCGGGGAAATGGCAGCTGAATAGAGGCCCTGAACCGCACTTTCCCAGCTGGCACTAGGGGGGGTAGAGTTGTCGCAACCCGAGATTGCAACCAGAATAGCCAGCACTGCCATTCTGGTGATAACGCAGGATAACTTTCCTCCAAACACCGATGTCATCGTGTCACTTAGCCACCTATGATTTTTATCTGGCTTTATTATGAACCTGTTTCTGACCGCTGTCGCATCTGGATCATCGATAGCAACCCAAAACCGATAAAAGCGACAAGGGTCCATCCGGGAATACTTAGTCCCAGGAATGTCCATTGTATCTCTGCACAATCTCCCGTGCCGCGCACCATAACTGACAGTATCTCCGCCCAGGGAAGTACATCGAGCATATAATCCAGTCCTGGCCCACAGGCCGGAACCTGATCTGCGGGAAGACTTTGCAGCCAGAGCTGACGGCTGGATAGCCCCATACCACCAAGACTGAATAGCAAAATTAAACCCGCATAAACTCTTTGCCCAACAATAGCGGGGTGATGAATCGTGGCAACAAGAAACAGCGAACCACTAGCGTAGATCATAATCCGTTGAGCCATACACAGCGGACAGGGTTCAAGCTCCCTAACGTACTGGAACCAGAAAGCGGTTAAGATCAAACCGGTGCAGCCCACAAACCCCAACAGATTAAGACTACGATGGGTCAACAATTTTTTTAATAACATATTCGTACCAGACAAGCCCAATCACCCATACCTAAAATTAATAGCAGTTGCTATTATATGGACGAACCCAAGAATTTAAATACAAAAGGCTAAAAAAGGAGACCGGATGTTATTGAAAGTCGCTTTGTCTATCTTTCTCTGGTCAGCACTGACAGGGTTATCCTCCGCTGTTTTGGCAGAGGAGGAGGCGGAACAAAATGAGGTGCGTTACGTTGATCTGACCCCCTCACTAGTAACCAATTTTAGTAGCATGGGTAGACTCAAGTTTTTACGTGCAGAGATCTCCCTGCGGGTAGACTCACAGGAAGCGATGCGTTCAGTGAGCTACCACTTACCAGCTTTGCGACACGTTCTGATCATGCTGCTAAGCAAACAGACCGATGAGGCTTTATCCTCCGCCGAGGGTAAAGAACAGTTACGCCAGGAGGCTCTGGTCGCAGTACAGGAAGTGATGGAGCATGAAGAGGGGCAGAAATATATTAAGGATATCCTATTTAGCAGCTTGTATGTGCAGCACTAAAAACCACCCCTATTTTATCTGAAAATGCAGCATGGGAGCAATATGGCTCTCGTGTAGCGGCCTCAACATACCCGTTATTGTTCCAGGTACCACCGCAGATAATCGGCAAACTCCATCTGGTCCTGCGTCTCTAGCTCTGCCTGCTTTGCCAGAGACTGGCGGGCAAGCCCGCTAAAATAATTCTGTCTTTCACCAGGCAGTGAATGGCTGAGAAAGTACTCCCTGTGAGCAACAGATTGTTGCTGGCTGAAACGGAAAAAAGAGGTCTCAGACAGATCATCGATGACACGAGCCGAAGGCGTCAGGCTGGCATCATGTAGTTTGTTACGCTCCTTGTTGATCGCTTGAGTAAATTTTTGTGTCTGGTTTGCGCGGTCCAGAACCTGGGCGACCAGCAACAGATCGTTAAAAACCTCATCTCCCCACGCGCTAAGAAGAGCCTCCTCTGTAGCACTCTTTTTTAATGTCAGGCCAGGTTCACGCCCTCGGTTGGCTACCCGCTGATTGTTGGCTTCCTGCGTTTTACTTTCACTCTGATTGGTAGCAGGGCTGTCCTGCAGCAGACAATAAAGAAGAAAGCAATCCAGAAAATGGACCTGCTGCTCACTAATTCCCAGCGGAAGATAGGGGTCTATATCCAGACTTCTAATCTCAATATATTCCACACCATTTTCAACCAGTACCTGCAGCGGTTTTTGCCCGGCAGGAGTCACTCTTTTGGGCCGTATATCGCTATAATATTCATTTTCAATTTGTAGAATATTGCTATTGAGCTGGCGATATTCACCATTCTTGAACACACCGATCTCTTCGTAGGGTGCATAACTTGTGTTGATGGCACGCCCAAGCGTCTCAGCGTAGCTATCAAGTGTATTGTAACAGACCCCAAGGTTTTGCTGGGCGCTGTTGCTGTAGCCAAGATCACCCATCCTGAGTGACGTAGCAAAGGGCAGGTGCAGGGAGTCGTTCAGTTTTTTAAGCTGATGCTCACGCCCTTGTAAAAAGGAGGGGCACAGCGCAGGCGATGCGCCAAACAGATATAAAATCAGCCAGGAATAACGCCTGAAATTTCTGATCAGCGAAAAATAAGCTTCTGTCTGAAAATCAGCAGCACTGCCCGAGCCTACACACGCTGCCTGATAGCGTCCCCAAAAGGACTCAGGGAGGCTAAAATTGTAGTGGATACCCGCTATGGTTTGCATCATCTTTCCATAACGCCAGGCCAGACCCTCCCGGTAGACATGCTTTAACCGCCCGGTATTTGAACTTCCATAACGAGCAATGGGGATGCTTGTTTCTCCACCCAGAAAACAGGGCATACTGGCGGCCCAAATTAACTCATCCCCCAGTTTCAAATGGCAAAAACGATGTGTTTGATCAAGAAAAGAGATCACTTCAGCCGGTGTTTGGAATACCGGGGTAATAAATTCCAGCAGGGCTTCAGAGTAATCTGTAGTGATATAGGGGTGAGTGAGTGCTGAACCCAGAGCCCCGGGGTGGTCAGTTTGTGCCAGCTCGCCACCCGGCGTAATGCGCAAACCCTCCTTTTCAATGCCACGATTAATCCGCGTCAGCTCTGACAACAGGCTATCGGTTGAAATAAGCTGCAATTTTTGGCGCAGTGTATCAGACAAGGTGATGACTCCCTAAGAGGTCTGCTGAGCTTTCCTATATGAGACTAGCTATCGATTTCGAGAAAGGGCACGTTACGCAATCGCGGCAGTAAAGACAAGTGGATTTTTGCTGGCACAGCCATTTTCAGACCGGTATATCAGCTGTTGTGGCACCACTAATAACCTCACCAAAAAAGCTCTTTATTGTCTTCAAGGCCAGCCTCTCTCCGGGGGATATTTTTGTGTTTATCACGCAGGCTTGATTCTGTACAAAAAAGGAGTGCAGGGTCACCTCACTGGTGATAAAAAGGGTCATAAGATTTTCAATTTTGCCTGAGACGCCAGGAATCCGCGTGAGCTTTCTTGGTATAACCGAGGTTTTCAGGTTAATGCAAAGTACGATTGGGGTTAGGCTTTTCTGTTGTCCTGGTTACATCCGGCTCCTGCAGATGGGGCTGCAGATCCTCATAGCTCAGGTTATATTCCCTGTTACAAAATTGGCATTTCACATGAGCAAACTCCTCTTTTTCGAAAAGAGAATCAAGCTCATCTTTACCCAATGATGCCAACGATTCCAGGGTGCGCTCCCGGCTACAGCTACACTGAAAAATTAATGGTTCTGGCGTAAAAACCCGGACAGTCTCTTCATGATACAGACGAAACAGTAACTGTTCATTGTCCAGCTGTTGCAGCTCTTCATGGGTCAGGGTGTCAGTGAGCTGACAAATCCTGTTCCAGTTTTCCATCTCACTGCCATCAATATCGTCCAGGTCACTACCCGGCATCTTCTGTAATAATAGCCCACTGGCCCCTGATTGAGATTTTGTGTTTAACCAGATACGGGTAGGAATCTGTTCAGATTTGTTAAAATAGTCTTCTAAACACTGCGAAAACTGTGGCCTTTCCAGTGGAACAACACCCTGATAACGCGGACCTTTATCGGTGGCCATGATGATGGATAGCTGGCCAGCACCCAGTAATTCAGCCAACCCCTCCTCCTCACAAAGGCCCTTCCAGCGGGCGATGGCCCGTAGCGAATTCTGACTGCTGCACTCTGCCAAAACAAGTGATAAATCACCGGTGCCCTGCGCCTGAATACTTAAAGTACCGGGAAATTTAACAGCACTACCCAGCAAGGCTGCCGCCGCCATGAACTCTCCCACCAGATGCTGCACCGATACAGGGTAATCATGAAGTTTGATCGCCTGCAGAAAACTTTCACTAAGGTGGACCAGTTGCCCCCTTATATTCAGGTTTTCAAATAAAAAACCCTGGATTTGGTCGCTGTTTTTCATCTCTGTGCTGTGCCACGCTAAATTGTTAAGAAAACCTGGAATAACTGGCTTGTTCCCGCTAGTTTAAACCTCTTTCGCAACCAAAATACAGTGAAAAAACAGATGGTGGAATGGTTATTTTAATCCTCACCTGATTTGAACTGTATTATCTGGCGCCGCTGTTTTTTGCTCGGTTTGCTCTGTTGATGCACTTGCCCCGCCTGCTGAGCTTTCCGTTGTTCTGCGATTTTCAAACGCTTAGCGATGCTTTGCTCGGTTTCTTCGTAGAGCAGTTGTGCTTCCGGAGCCCCCCTTCTTTGGTCAGAAAGGGCCCTGATCTTTACGGTTTTTTCATCCCAACCCTGGCGAATGGTCAGGGTTGCACTTAGCTCTACTGCACGGCTGGGTTTACTTCGCGCACCCTCATAATGGACCTTGCCGCCCTCTATAGCCTTCTTGGCCAGCGCGCGGGTTTTAAAAAACCGGGCCGCCCACAGCCATTTGTCCAGGCGGACACTCTGGCCAGTCATAGCCTGAAATCTTGAGTAAGCACATCAGCAAAGCCTTTAATAGATCGAAACTCGCACTCCTTTCGTTGTGGCTGCTGGCTATCAGGTTTGCTTATGGTCAGGAGATATTTGATGCCAAACTGTTTGGCTGAACGAAGCACGGCAAGGCTGTCATCTATCAGCAGTGAGCGACTTTTGTTAATCGCTTGCTGCTGCTCAAACTCCCGCCAAAATGCAGGATCCTCTTTGGGCTTGTTAAAATCATGTGAACAGATAACAGCATCAACCTGTGCTCCAATGCCAGTGCAATCCATTTTCAGCTCGATACTTGCCGGATGTGCGTTGGTTACAATAAGGGTTCGTATTTGGGCATTTCGCAAACGCTGCAGAAAGGGTTTAACCTGTGGTCTAAGCGCGACTTTATGCTGTATCTCCCGTTTCAAACTGGGGATATCCAGCGCCAGCTCCTCGGACCAGTAATCCAGACAGTACCAGTTAAGACTGCCCTCCTGCTGCCTGAATTTTGCCATAAGCTCCTGGTAAGCCCGGTCAAAGTCCAGCTGATGGGTCTCGGCATAGCGACGGGGTAGATGCTCGAGCCAGAAAAAATTATCGAAATGCAGGTCAAGCAGCGTCCCATCCATATCCAGTAGAACGGTCTCAATCTGTTGCCAATCGATCATTTTACTATCAACTTCAGCTCAATGCCTGCACTGTTTCATTATCACTAAAGCAGCCCTGAAACAGTGGGCTGGTCAGATAACGCTCTCCGGAATCAGGCAGAATCACGACGACAGTTTTATCTTTATTCTCTGGTTGTTCAGCTATCCGTACAGCTGCTGCTGCCGCCGCACCGCTGGAGATTCCGGCCAGTATCCCCTCTTCACGCATCAACCTGTGCGCGTAGAGGAAAGCATCGTCATCACTCACCTGCACCACCTGATCAAGCATTGAAAGATCAAGATTTTTAGGGATGAATCCGGCCCCAATACCCTGGATTTTATGAGGGGCATGAGCGGGCTCCCTGCCTGCCAGCGTATCACTAATCATGGTGCTACTGGTCGGCTCAACGGCTATGGAGATAATAGCCTTGTGCTGGGTTTTTTTGATATAGCGGGAAATACCGGTGATGGTACCACCAGTGCCCACACCGGCAACCAGAATATCGACGGCGCCATCAGTATCGTGCCATATTTCCGGCCCGGTCGTTTGTTCGTGAATTTCCGGGTTAGCGGGATTTTCAAACTGTTGCAGCATAAGATAGCGGCCAGGGTGCTCAGCAATCAGGGCCTCAGCCTTGGCGATAGCGCCCTTCATACCCAGCGCGCCATCAGTCAACACTACATTTGCCCCCAGCGCTTTCATCAGCTGTCGGCGCTCCAGGCTCATGGTATGAGGCATGGTCAACGTTAGTTTGTAACCCCTTGCTGCCGCGACAAAGGCAAGGGCAATTCCGGTGTTTCCGCTGGTGGGCTCAACAAGTTCAACCCCTTTTTTCAAAGCGCCGTTTTTTTCTGCAGCCCAGATCATGCTTGCGCCAATACGGCACTTGACTGAGTTAGCTGGATTTCGGCTTTCGATTTTGGCATAGACAGTGCCACTGGTAATTCTATTCAGCTTGACCAGAGGGGTGTTCCCGATGGCAAAGCTGTTGTCCGCAAATATGTTTGACATAAGGAAGCCCTACTGATTGACTGGCTGAGACTGGCTTCTTAAAAAGAAGTGTTGATCCTAGGCTACTACCGGAGAGATGGATTTGTCCAGCAGCTTGTCTGCTTTTTCACCCAATAGCGATAGGGCACCACCCGGTGCCTAATAGAGAACTGTGAAGTTATGAGAAAGACCAAAATTATTTGTACCATTGGCCCCGTTACCGATTCTTATGAAATGCTGGAGAAAATGTATCATGCGGGTATGAATGTGGTGCGGTTAAACATGTCCCATGGCACTCATGCCTCCCATGAAAAGGTGATTAAAGCGATCCGTACGCTGAATAAAAAGGTTAACTATCTGGTCCCGATACTGCTCGACACCCAGGGCCCGGAGATCCGCACCGGTCACATGTCCAGCGATCTCAATCTGAAAGAGGGATCAGAGATCAGTATCACTGTGCGGGGGGAGGACGATGTAGAGGAAAGCTCCATTCATATTGATTATGAGGATCTCATTGAAGCCGTGCATATCGGCGATCAAATCACTGTTGATAATGGCCTGATCAACCTGCAGGTATTAAGCAAGGAGGCGCACCATATGCGCTGCAGGGTTATTGACGGTGGCGCACTAAAGAGTAAGGCGCACGTCAATTTACCCGGCGTGCGGGTCAACCTGCCAGCCATTACTGAGAAGGACCGGCAGGACATTCTGTTTGGTATGGCTCAGGAGGTTGACTATATCGCCCTCTCTTTTGTCCGCGAAGCCAAAGATGTTCTGGACCTTAAGGAGCTGCTGGCCGACAAGGCGGACACTATCAAGATAATCGCCAAGATTGAAGACCAGGAGGGGGTCAAGAATATCAAGGAGATTATCGAAGTTTCAGACGGCATAATGGTGGCGCGCGGCGACCTGGGTGTAGAGATCGAATTTTATGAGCTACCCAATGTACAGCGGCGCATTGTGCGCCTGTGTGCACAAGCGGGGAAACGGGTGATTGTCGCAACCCACCTGCTGGAATCCATGATTCACAACCCGATCCCAACACGAGCGGAGGTCTCTGATGTGGCCAATGCTGCCTATGAAGAGGCGGATGCCGTGATGTTATCCGGGGAAACCACCGTTGGAAAATACCCAGTAAAATGTATCGAGTTTATGGGGAAAATTGTTACGGCTGTTGAGCGCCACCCTGGCCTGAATTACACAGAACAGCTGATTCAGGACGACCATAAACAGAATATTGCCGCCAGTGCGGTACACCTGGCAGACTCACTGATGGCGCGGGCAATAGTGGTGATCACACGGCGCGGGTTTATGGCCAGCCTGGTCACCAACTGCCATCCGAAGCATTCAACCATTTTTGCCTTCACCAATGACAGCAGGACAAGACGGCAGATGGCACTGAACAGAGGCGTATATAGCTACCGGATCAACTTTAGCAAGGATCCTGAAAAAACACTCGCCACGGCCTTTCGTATCTTGCTAGAGCGTGAAAACTATAGCCCAGGGGACAGGGTGGTCGTTATTTCAGATGCTCTGGCCGGTCTTGGCGTTGACGCCATCCAGGTGCGTGAACTGACAAAAATCGATACGAACACAGCACCATGAGCCGAAAATGCAGTTATTGCCAAAAGTTGCGCTGGCTAACCACGCTTGTCACGCTGGTGGTGCTGGCGACCCTGCTGTACACCAGCTATGGCGCAAATCAAACATAAGATTAACCGCTTCGCCGTGTAACCGGTAACAGATAGACCAGCGCAAACAGAGTGGCCGCGCTCAGCACAATGGAGGGCCCGGTTGGCGTATCCCAAAGATAGGAAGCATAAAGGCCGAGTGATACGCCCAGGCAACCCATCAAGCTTGCTATGCAGGCCATAGACTCCGGGCTATGCGCGATCCGCCTTGCGGTGGCCGCCGGAATAATCATCAGTGAGGTGATCAAGAGCACCCCCACCACCTTCATGGCAGCAGCAATAGTTATTGTCATCAAGGCAATCAGCAACAGTCGAAGCCAGGTGACTGGATAGCCCTCAGCCTGAGCCAGATCCTCATCGATGGTGATGGCCAGCAGGGGGCGCCAGAATATAAAGAGCGCAGCACAGATAGCCACAGCACCCGCATAGATCATAACCAATTCACCTGGGGTTACAGTGAGCAGATCGCCAAAAAGGTAGGCCATCAGGTCAACTCTAATATCCAGCAGACTAATGGCAACTAACCCCAGTGACAGGGTGCTGTGGGCTAAAATACCCAGCAGTGTGTCAGTGGAAATAGTATCGCTCTGTTGCAGACCCACCAGCAGAACAGCGACCACCAGACAACAGAGAATAATGGCCAACGTCAGGTTTAGATCCAGAGCAATGCCCAGGGCGATACCCAGCAATGCCGAGTGCGCCAAAGTATCGCCAAAATAGGACATGCGGCGCCATACCACAAAACAACCCAATGGCCCCGCAACCAGGGCAACCCCCAGACCGGCCAATAACGCATAGAGCAGAAAGTCAGTCATCTGTCGGCTCCGTAGCTATTATCTGCCCGCTATCATCATGGGCATGATCGTGGTGATGCGCATACATGGCAACACCTCCCTGGACGTTCATGCCGAATAATTTATGGTAGACAGGATCGTTGCTCACACGGTCGGGGTGCCCAGAGCAGCACACATGGTGGTTCAGGCAGATCACCCTGTCTGTGGTTGACATAACCAGGTGCAGGTCGTGGGATACCAGCAGAACACCACAGTGTAGTTCATCACGTATCTCAGTAATCAGCTGATACAGGGCTGCCTGACCGTTGACATCAACGCCCTGCACAGGCTCATCAAGTACCAGCAGATGAGGTCTGCGCAGCAGAGTTCTGGCAAGCAGTATCCGCTGTAGTTCACCACCGGAAACTTCCTGCATAGGCTGGCTGGCCGTGTGCAATGCACTAACCCTTTCAAGCGCGCTATCAACAGCAATGTGGTTGTTTTTTTGTGATGAACAAAGAAATCGGCGCACTGTGAGCGGGATGGTTTTTGCAAGCTCCAGACGCTGCGGCATATAGCCAATTCGCAGCCCAGGACGTTTCCAGAC
This sequence comes from uncultured Pseudomonadales bacterium, assembly GCA_964473915.1. Lineage (GTDB taxonomy): Bacteria > Pseudomonadota > Gammaproteobacteria > Pseudomonadales > IMCC2047 > CAYYRK01. The sequence goes on along the minus strand of CAYYRK010000044.1, from coordinate 1,130 downwards.
CGAACCGCACAAAGGCTGCGCAAGCCCCAGCAACACTTTAATAAGCGTGCTTTTGCCCGCCCCATTGGGACCGATCAGCGAGACAATCTCCTCCCCGGCCACCTCCAGGTCAATATTTTCCAGAATCAATCGATGATCACGTTGCACACTAACCTGGCTGAGTTTAACCAGGATCTCAGTTCCGGTGCTGCTATTGATTAACTCTGGATTATTATCGGTCAGGGTTGGCATAGGGGGCAGAGTCCGGAAATTTCTATAGTTTCATGGTCGATCGTAAAGCCGTATTTGTCGGCATTGTTATGAACAGCATGGCTAATGCCCGATGATCTCGTTTCAACCGCAACCCCACACTCCCTGCACAACAGAAACTGACACACATGATTGTGACCGGGTCTGGCACACCCTGTATAGGCGTTGAGTGACGCAATACGGTGTACCAAACCCTGCTGTTGAAGAAAACCGAGTGCTCGATAGATGGTGGGCGGGGCAGCCGGCTTGGATTGATCATTGCTGAACTGAGCCATAATTTCATACGCCCCGAGCGGTTTGTGGCTCTGCCACACCAACAACAGAACCTTTTCCCGTAGTTCAGTGAGGCGGGTATGGTTGGCTTGGCAAACGCTCCTTGCCCGCGTCAGGGCCGCCTCTATGCAGTAGCTGTGATCGTGGGGCTCACAGGCGCTGGTGATAGGGATTTCAGATCTTTCAGACATGTGTCATTCCAGAGTGGATTTTGTTACATTATAACATTCTGTTTTGAGTATGGAATTAATGAAAAATATTTTGACGTTTCTGTTGCTGGTTGTTGCACTGCCAGCCTGGGCACAGCCAAAGATTCTGGCGAGCATTAAGCCGTTACAGCTGATAGCACAGGCGGTAGCAGGGGATCACTTCAGGGTGGATGTGCTGCTTCCGCCAGGGGCTACACCGCACCATTACTCCCTGCGCCCTTCAGACATAGAAAAGATAACGGAATCTGATCTTGTACTGTGGCTGGGGCGCTCCGCTGAGCCCTATTTGTGGAAATTGGCAAACCGTAGCGCCCTTGCGGATAAGATGTTTGATATCACACCTGCTGACATAAAAGGGCAAAACCTTGAAGATCTTCATTTCTGGCTGGGGCCAAAACA
>CAYYRK010000043.1:13814-16626 GCA_964473915.1 uncultured Pseudomonadales bacterium | reverse complement strand
GAGGCAGCAAGAATCCCGGTCTTGGCCATCAGAAGCAAGTCTTCATTACCCTCAAAACCGAGCTGGGCAATAAAGATAGACATGGTAAACCCAATCCCGGCCAACAAAGATACCCCTGCAATCTGAGTAAAACGGGTATCTTTTGGCAGCTCTGCCACCCCCAGTTTTAGCACCAGCCAGCTGGCACCGGTAATACCGATGAACTTGCCCACCACTAGCCCAAATGATACGCCGAGCATCACCGGGTGGCTCATGGTTTCCGCCAGCGAATCAAGATTCAAAACGATGCCCGCATTGGCCAATGCAAAGATGGGGATTACCAGATAAGCCACCGGCATGTGCCAGAGATGCTCCAGCCGTTGCAACGGAGTTTCAACGCTGTGGATACCACTTTCCAGGGTCTGTACCACAGCGTGCAGGGCGTCATTGGTCATAATGCTTTTTCCGGGTTGGTGATTGGCATCAAAACGGTGCAGCAGGTCTTTGATGAATTCACGGAAACGCTCCGGGTCGTACTTGGGTTTCGCTGGCACCGACAGGGCCCCCAGAATACCGGCAAGAGTGGCGTGTATGCCCGATTGCAGTAAAGCGTACCACAGTAGTGCCGCGATAATCAGATAGGGTGATGTTTTGCGAATGCCCGCCATATTAAATACCAGTAGCAGGGCGAATAATCCACCTGCGATCGCCAAAGGAATTAGCGCAATAGTGTCGGTATAGAACAGCGCAATTACCATGACTGCGCCCAGATCATCGACAATCGCCAATGCTACCAAAAAGGTAATCAGAGCCTTGGGCACCCGGTCTGCCAGCAGAGCCAACGCACCGACGGCAAAGGCGATATCAGTGGCCATGGGGATCCCCCAGCCGAGTGCAGCATTGCCGTCAGGATTGATTGTGAAATAGATTAAGGCTGGCACTACCATACCGCCCACTGCCGCTGCAATCGGCATCACTGCATGGCGGGGATTAGCCAATTCCCCCACGAGAATTTCACGTTTCAACTCCAGGCCGACAATGAAGAAAAACAGTGCCATTAAGCCGTCATTGATCCAGTGGTGCAGGGTCATTTTCAGTGCCCAATCACCCACTCCTATGCTGATGTAGGTGTGTACGATATTCTGGTAAGCACCCGACAGCGGCCCATTGGCCAGCACCAGAGCAAGAACGGCCATCCCCATCAGCAGCAGACCACTGGTGGTTTGACGATGAATAAATTCTTCAAAAGGCGTGAAGATTCTGTCGAAACCCTTTTCCCAGGGGGCATTGTAGATGCCTGTTCTTACTTTCCGATGGCTGTTTTTTCCTTTATTCATCCGATTTATCTTACCTGTTTTTGTGAACTATTCACCAGAAAATAGTGAATTGCGAGCTATGTTCAATACTGTGGACACAACAGGGTGCTTGACTCGACGTTCGACAGAAATAGCGTAGAAACGTTCTTTCACTTCATCGACTCGACCAATGATTATCATTTAATACTGGTCTGCTACTGCTGCCTCAATAGCAGACGGGGTAATAATAATACCCGATCCTTTCTGTCCAAAGGCCTTCATCAATGCGTTTCCATAAAATCACCGTGCTCGAGCTGACGACGCACATGCTCAGCAAAACCTGTGCCCGCTTCGGCATAGAAATTAAAGGTTGCATCTGCCCCGGCGGCCTCCAGGGTGGCGCGATCATCCTCATATTTGGTGACTGCGGCAATCATGCCGCCATAATCTGAGTCCTTCAGAAGTTTTATGGTTTGGCACATATCACTAAGAGTCGGCATCGCCAACATCACCAGACGCAAATTACCTAGATCCATATTGTTCCAGAAGTCTAAGTCTTCCGCATCACCTAGAATCACTTTATGCCCAGACTGCTGACGTTGGTTCACTTGGTCAGCATCAGCGTCCACACCGCAGACTTTGTCGCCAACGGCTTCTCGCATCGACAGGTAGGCTCCGCTGCCTACCCGGCCCATACCGACCACCAGAATTTGGGTATTACCAAGTTCTGGTGGGATATCTTCAGACAATCGATGTTCTGTTTCAAAACGGTGCAAGTAATGATCTATAGCGGCATACAAACTATGGGCGCGGGCGTTGATGACCGAGCTGATAACAAAACTGAAGGCAAGTGCCATGGCGATAATTAACAGCCACTGCTGATCGATCCAGCCTGCACCCACCCCCACGGCAGCGACGATCAAGCCAAATTCACTATAGTTTGCCAGCCCAATTGTGGTGAGGTAAGCAGTACGTACACGCAATTTCAGGTGAGTGAACAGCCAGAAGAACACCACAGCTTTCAAAGGCAGGACAAGCAGCATCAATGCTACGGCAATGAGGATATCAGATAAACCCGGTAACGCATTGATGCCGATGGAGAGAAAAAAGCCGATCAGAAACAGGTCTTTGAAACTCAGTAACGCAGATGATAACTCACTAGATTTCTGTTGCCCGCTGAGCAATACACCAAAAATAAGGGCTCCCAAGCCAGCCTTCATCCCCACCAAATCAAACAGCTCGCCACCACCAATGGCGACAGCCATCCCGAACAATACCAGCACCTCGCCGTGGCCGCTGTGTTCCATAAAATGGTTTAGCCATGGTCGAATTAACGGTAGCCCTAATAGCAATAGCGCCCACAGAGTGGGTGATTTATCGGTTGCCAGGGTAAGAAATAGTACAGCGATAAGATCCTGAATAATTAGGATGCCGATTGCCACCTGCCCATGGCGGGTCTTCATTTCACCGCGATCTTCCAGAATTTTGACCGCAAATACTGTGCTACTAAAACTCAACGCAAAGGCGATGACCGCTGC
>CAYYRK010000043.1:1168-13714 GCA_964473915.1 uncultured Pseudomonadales bacterium | reverse complement strand
TTTTGACCGCAAATACTGTGCTACTAAAACTCAACGCAAAGGCGATGACCGCTGCCGCCTGCCAGTCCAACAGATTCAACCAGGCAAAACCCATGAGCCCTGGCAACAATAGCAAACTGCCGATTAATACAACCGACAATAGCATATGTGTACCAGCGGTACCCCACACCTCTGGCGCCAGCAAGTTGCGCAAACGCAGTTTGAGGCCAATGGTAAACAACAGTAGGGTAACACCCAGGTCAGCAAACTTCTGAAGAGCTGGCCCGCCATCTATGCCCAGGGCATGCAATGCAAACCCGGCACACAAAAATCCAACCAACGGCGGCAGGCGCATCTGTTGAGCTATAAACCCCAGCACAAGTGCGACTAATAACCACAGTGGATCCATTTAGATTCCTCGTTAATCCGAACAGTAAAAATTTCGCATACACGCTCTGGCGTGCAATAGGGGGCAGGCCACAATGACCCATTGGTGTTTATCCGCAACCAGTGATTAGGTTGATTCAGGGTGCAGCCCTTTAGCCAGGACGCACCCTGCCCCCAGCTGATAGTATCGGAGTAACCTGGTTACTCACGATACCGTGAGCAAATGTAATTTATTGTGCGTTATACCATGCTTTGGCGGCGTTTGATCCAGCCCCAGCATCGCAGTTGTAACCCTGTGCTTTGAGGGCGCGTTCCATAAAGCTCAGGCAGCTGATTACATGGTGCTGGTCACAGCTAACACCCATCAACCCGATACGCCACGCCTGACCAGCAAATTTCCCCAGTCCGGCACCAATCTCCAGGTTATGATCGTTCAACAGGGAGTTGCGAAATGCGCCATCATCAATGCCTTCTGGAATACGCACCAGGTTCAGTTGCGGGAGCCTGCAGCCCTCATCGACCATAAGCTCCAGCCCCAGAGCGTCCAACCCGGCCTTGAGCCCCTGGTGATGAAAAGCATGACGTGACCAGCTGTTTTCAAGCCCCTCTTCCTGAACCATTCTTAACGATTCGTGCCAGCCGTAAAGGGCATTGACCGGGGCGGTATGGTGGTAGGCACGCTTACCACCGGACCAATATCCGGAGAGTAGATTAACATCCAGAAACCAGCTTTGAACGGGTGTTTTGCGGTTTTTCAGTGCCGCTTCAGCTTTTGCGCTAAAGGTAACCGGTGAGAGTCCGGGAGGTGCAGACATACACTTCTGGGTTCCTGAGTAGACTGCATCGAGCCCCCAGTCATCACATTTTAGTGGCACACCTGCAAGAGAGGTTACGGTGTCTACGATGGTCAGGCAGCCCTGTTCCTGGGCCAGCTTTGCCAGGGTTTGTGCATCAGATAATACGCCGGTAGAGGTCTCTGAATGGACAAAGGCCAATGCTTTGGCATCAGGGTTTTCTTTTAGTGCAGTGGCGACCTTTTCAGGATCCACGGCAGTTCCCCACTCATCCTCCACAACAATGGCTTGAGCGCCAATGCGTTTGACATTTTCCAGCATCCGCATGCCGAAGACGCCATTAATACAGATAATCACCTTATCGCCGGGCTCAATCAGATTGACAAAGCAGGTTTCCATTCCTGCAGAACCTGGGGCAGAAACAGTGAATGTTTGGGGGTTTTTCGTCTGCATCACATACTGCTGCAGCGCTTTGACCTCATCCATCAGCCGAATAAATTCTGGATCAAGGTGGCCTATAGTGGGGCGGGCCAGTGCCTGAAGTACTCTTTCATGGACATCGGAGGGGCCGGGGCCCATCAGCATTCTGCGTGGGGGGGTGAACTCGCTAAACTGTGGCAAAACTGCCTCCTTGATTGTGTTGGTAAATTGACCCTGTTACGGCTAGCCTGGGTGCAAATAAAGAGGCGAAATTAACATGGATTGGCTGAAGATTGCCAGTTTTGACAGTTAAAAGGGGTCCCTATCGCCAGATGAACTCAAATTTCAGGCACGTCAGCTGAAGTTAGAGTTAAGGACTATGAAAAGAGTTCTGTATTTGAGGTATTTTCAGGGGCTATAGTTGAGTAGATTAACGGCGCTTTGCCATAGCAAACTTATAAGACATAAGAGCCAGGGGCAGATCCTTCGAGGTTTTTCCTGCAGCCTCGAAGGATCTGCCCCTTTGTACCATTACTTATACCATCGTATAGCCGCCACTCACGCTGAGTGTTTGGCCTGTTATGTGGCTTGCACGGCTTGAGGCCATAAACAGCACGGCATCGGCAACTTCTTCAGCGGTTCCAACCTTTCTTAGAGGATACGCCTTGGCCGCTCTTACCTGTGCTTCGGGAGTAAAAACATCCAGCATATCACCGGTCCACAGGCTGTTATCACCAATAGCTTCTTTGTTTTCCGGTATGGTCAAGCCAGGACATACGACATTCAGCCTGATCCCAGACTTGCCCAGCTCTCTGGCCAAAGATTTTGTGAGAGCAATGACCGCCGCTTTACATCCGGCATAGATCCCCTCCCTGAACTCCCCCATTCTTCCGGCATCGGAGCCAAGGCTAACAACCACGCCCTGCTTTCGCTCAACCATCTGGTCAAGAACCGCTCTTGTACAGTTAACCATCCCCATATAGTTAATAGAGATGCCCTTCTCCCATTTTTCCCTTTTTTCAGCCATAAAAAACTCATCGACCCACCAACCTACATTGTTGACCAGAATATCTACCTGACCGAACTGATCAGTGGCACGCTTGACCATTGCCAGAACCTGGTCGTTGTCGGTGATATCTGTCTTAACAAAGATGGCCTGAGCCCCTATTTTTTTAACCTCTTCAAGCACCATGTTTCCCTGGCTCTCATCCATGTCCGCTATGACCACATTGGCCCCCTCTTTTGCGAACCCGTGGCTGATTGAACGGCCGATATTCGAACCGCCGCCAGTAACGATGGCTGTTTTTCCTGCTAAATGTAGATCCATTGTTATTATTCTCCTAAAAAATTAATTCAGGCATCATATCCTGGATATCTTGTGGATTATCCGGGATAGATTCCCCCACTTAAAATGGACCGGTACAGATCATTAAGGAAGAGATGATGTTCATCAGAAATTAAAAGTTTAGGTGGTAGTCAAGTCTTCCCGAGATCGACCCATAAGCCCACTTCTGTCTGGTACTATAACTTACACACAAAATGTGTTCAATTATCCCGGAAACCGTAGCGAGGCGCGGGTGTTTCACCGCAACAGGTAGATGATGTCGTGTTAAACAAGCTATTCAAGGGATTCACCATACTATTACTGGCCCTGCTGCTGGTACTGTTTTTCCTGTGGCAACGACTCATTATTATCGGCGTTGAGGCAGGGCTTGAAGGGTCTGGTTATCAACTGGATGAGATCCGCTTTGGGGAGCTAGGATTCTCTGCTGTTCACCTGCCATGGGTCAGTGTGAAGGGGGAGGCGGGGGCGCCTCTGGCAACCGGGATTTTTGAAGATGTGGTGCTAGAGTATGATCTGCGAGAGCTTTGGGATGGCAGGTTATCCAGTGTTGAGATGCAGCGTGTAGCGCTGGTATTTCAGGCAGACTCGATGGTGGATGAGTCTCCAACATCAGCCACAACTTTGCTGCACTACTTGACGCTAACACCGGACAAAATCAATATCTCCCAGTTGAACTGGTCCGGTATTTCCGAGCTGGTAGATGGGCAGGTGTCACTGCAGATCAGCCGATCCGGACTAAAGCTGACCGGCCAGATTATTGACCTGAATGATCGGGATGCTCAGTTTCAGTTCAAGGTTGTCAGCGGTTCGGTAGCCGCCCTTGATGTTGTGTTGAGTCATCATAATGAGCCGGGGCTTAAGATCAGCAGTCAGATCAGTTTTGACAATCAACAGAGCCTGGATATTGAAGGGGAACTTTATCTGCAACACGCTGTAATACAGGCCCTTGCTGCGCGGTATATGAAGCGACCCTATCATGGGATCAAGGATCTAGCGGGGGAGTTGACTGTCCAGTGGCGTGGCTCTATCAGTGATGATCTGGGTGCTTTGCTGCAGTCAGCACAGCTTGAGTGGGACGCAAAGATCGATGCTGGGGGTTTGCTGGTGGCAAAGCAACCGTTAAAATTTCAGACAAGCATCGATCTGTTCGGCCAACTCGACCGGGGGAGCGCAACGCTGGTGTTGAAGCCGGGTGGTGAGTTTACGGTTGCTTCGCCCCTTAAAAATGGGCTAATGACCGATGTCAGTGCGCAGATTCGGCTGAATAAGCCCCTCCACATGAAGATAGGACCGCTCGGTGGTGGATCCAGGATGGGTGCTGAAATAATGGGTGAACTGGCGGCCTCTCTATTGGTCAATGAGCAGCCAATAGAGTTGGAACTCGGCCTGGAGCATCTTGACTGTAAGGGCGTTGACACCATAACCTGCAAAATTAGTACAGTGTTGGTAGTGGATGTCGAAGAGCTGCAGATCAGCCAATACAGGTTGTCGGGCTTTAAAATGATGCTAGAAGCTACGCTGGATATTAATCAGCAAGGCATCAATGTTTCAATCAACCCTGGAGCACAGGCAGGTTTGAAAAGCCTGACTCTGCCTGAAGTGGAGCTGTACGATCTGCAGCTGTACGGCGGAGGTGCTGCATTGAAGCTGGGTTTTGAGCGAAACGAACTGGAGATCAAGCTGGCCTCACTCAATTTGTCTGCCGCCGCTGTACGCTATCAGGAATATCAGCTTGCCCCCGCTATATCTCTAACAGGCTTTGGTGCATACCTTGATGATAAACTGACGATTAAGACGGGTTTTGCTGCAGGTCCATGGGAGATAAAACATCCACAAAACTGGCTGCCACCGGTACCAAAAATGAGCGGGCAACTGTTTTTGGCCGATACACACCTGGAGATTAAAGCACAGCTTTTCGGAAACCTGCCGCAAGTGAGTGCACAGGTTAATCTACAGCACCGGATAGAGTCGAACCAAAGTCACCTTAAATTCAAATTGCACCCTGTAGACTGGCAGGGCAAAAACAACAAACTCGCCACACTTTTTCCCGGCTGGCTCTATCCTGTGGGCATTGTTAGTGGCCAGATGCACGCTGCGGGAGATCTTACGGTAAAGTGGCCGCCACAGGGCGCACCACAGGTTGCAGGCCAGCTGAACACCTCACTGAATAATCTCACCGGGTTTGTGGAGGATACCTATTTTAGTGGACTCTCAACACAGATGGTTTCGCAGCTGCAGCCAGGTGATGATTCGCTGGTTGAGTTTTCAGGAAAACTCCGGCTAGATGCCATCGATGTGGGGCTGGCGGTGACCGACCTTGTGCTGGACTACAATGCAGCAGTGGGGACTGACCTGCAGCGGGGCAAGCTGAAAGTAGAGGGGTTGGGTGCCCATCTGCTAGGGGGCACCCTTAATATGCCTGCCGTGGAGTTCGACCTGGCAGGCCCCACGCATCAGCTAGTGCTGGAGCTGAATAACCTGAGCCTGAAACAACTGGTTGAGCTTGGAGAGTATCCGGAGTTTGAAATAAGCGGTGCTGTCCATGGCCAGCTGCCGGTCACGATTAGCGATCAGGGCGTTCGTATTGATCAGGGGTGGTTTGAAGCGAAACCTCCCGGCGGAGTGGTACGTTATCAGCAGGACCTGCAGTTATCATTGGCAGCGGCCGATCCACAACTACAGTTGGTGCGGGACGTGCTACGAAACTTCGAATATGATAGCCTCAGGGCGCAGGTGAACTATAGCGAGCAGGATGAGCTGTTGCTGGCAGTGCAGATACTCGGAGCAAACCCAGAGGTGGCCGATGGCAGAAAGATTCACCTGAATCTGAACCTGGAGGAGAACATTGCGGACCTGCTGCGCAGTATGAGAATGAATAGAGAGTTTTTAGATTTTATTCAGGATAAGTTCAATTAAGAGAGGTTACCCTAATTGCTTGATGGTGGTTTTATGCGGAGGTGTAGCAGGTGTTAAAGCGAATAGCAGAACGGGAGAGATCCCTATTGCTGGTCTGGGTTGGCAGTCTGGTTCTGGCGAGTTGTGCCACGGTAAAAGTCGAGGCTCCCGATAAGCCCATTGTCATTAATTTGAATGTAAAAATTGAGCATGAAATCAGGGTTAAAGTCGACAGAGAACTGGAAGACCTGTTCTCTGATAATAGTGAACTGTTCTAAGGGACACGGGAGGTAATATGCGATTCGATAAAATATCAGGTCTGGCCCAAAAATTTGGGTTCAAATATCCCGTAATGCTGCTATTGGCGCTACTTAGTGCCTCCCTCGCCTGGGCGCTCAGCCTGGATGAAGCTAAAAACTCCGGGCTTGTCGGGGAGCAGCGCAATGGCTATCTGGGTATTGTTGTAGCCAGGCCATCGGCTGAATTGAAACATCTGGTTGAGGAGATTAACAGTAAACGGCGTGAGGTGTACCAGCAGATCGCCCAGCGTAATGATCTCTCTCTGGAGGCGGTCACCACCCTGGCGGGCAGGAAAGCCGTTAAAAAGACTGCAGCCGGAAACTATGTGCAGGGTGCAGATAATGGTTGGCAGAAAAAGTCACCTAACCCACAATAGATCGGTATGGAATGATGGGACTGGGCAGTTTTGCTGAGTGAATGAGCGTGAACCGAATGAAATGACGCCGTTGCAGGCAGAGCGCAAAGGCCAGTTTTATCTGCTGCGTGAAAGCCGCTTTCTACCCTTTTTCTGCACCCAATTTTTGGGGGCTTTTAATGATAATTTCTACAAAACCGCGCTGCTTCTGCTGATAGCCTATCAATCAGCTGCCCTCACAACGATCGATACGGATATCCTCAATAATCTGGCTGCCGGGCTTTTTATTCTGCCCTTTTTTCTCTTTTCATCGCTGGCGGGTCAGTTGGCTGATAAGTTTGAAAAAGATCGGTTGATTCGGCTGCTTAAATGTACGGAGCTTGCGGCCATGTGCTGCGCGGCTATGGCGTTCTACCTTCAAAGCTTGTGGGGCTTGTTGCTAGTGCTCTTCATGATGGGTGGCCAATCGGCATTTTTCGGGCCGGTGAAATATTCAATTATTCCACAGCACCTGGAGACCCATGAGTTGGTGGCGGGGAATGCGTTTGTTGAGATGGGTACTTTCCTTGCTATTTTGCTGGGTACCGCTGCTGCGGGAGTTATGATGCAAACCCAGACACCCTGGCTATGGATCTCAACCTGTGTGTGCATCGTGGCGTTGGCGGGCTGCCTGACGAGCCAGTGGATTCCACAGGCTGAAGGGGCGGTAAAATCTATGCGGATTAATTTCAACCCCTGGGTTGCCACCCTGGAGATAATTGGCTATGCCAGGTCAAGGCGCAGTGTCTTTCTCGCAATAATGGGGATCTCCTGGTTCTGGTTTCTCGGAGCTTCCTACCTGACCCAGCTGCCCAACTATAGCATTGAGATACTCTGTTCACGAGAAAGTGTGGTCACTGTGTTGCTTTGCTTATTTTCTATAGGCATCGGTGTAGGAGCATTGCTTTGTGACCGGCTCAGTGGACACCGTATTGAGATAGGCATTGTACCTTTGGGGTCGCTGGGCCTGAGCGTTTTTGGAATAGATCTTTATTTTGCCAGCGACCTGCCCGTAGTGAGCGAGCTGCGTGAACTGGCTGTTTTTCTGGAGACCCCAGGTGCCCTGAGAATCCTCCTTGATATTACAGCTATTGGTATATTTGGTGGATTGTTCATTGTGCCTCTGTACGCCATGGTACAGCAGCGAACGCCTGCTGCGCAGCGGGCGCGGGTGATTGCTGCCAACAATGTGTTTAACGCACTCTTTATGGTGATGGCCGCAGTTCTGGGAATACTGCTGCTGGGGTTGGTCGAGCTGGATAAAGCACAATATTTCCTGGTATTGGCGATCATCAATATCGCGGTTGCCTGGTTTATCTATGCACAGGTTCCGGAATTTGGACTGCGCTTTCTGGTCTGGTTGCTCAGTCACTCCCTGTATCGGGTTCGGCATATTGATCTTGATAATATCCCCGAACGTGGGCCAGCGGTTCTGGTCTGCAACCATGTCAGCTATATCGATGCGCTTATCCTGGCGGGGGCGATTCATCGGCCAGTCCGTTTTGTGATGCTCAGATCCACTTATGAGCTGCCGCTGCTTAACTATCTGTTTCGTGCGGGTGGCGCTATCCCCATCTGTAGCCGAAAAGAGAGTGAAGAGGTCTACCACAGCGCTTTTATTAAAATGGGCCAGTATCTTGAGCAGGGGGAACTGGTGTGTATCTTTCCCGAGGGCGGGTTGACCCGGAATGGTGATATCGGCCCATTCCGGCCCGGTATTGAGAAAATCATCAAAAATCACCCTGTTCCGGTTATTCCGCTGGCTCTCAGGGGGCTTTGGGGGAGTTTTTTTAGCCATCACGGCAAAGCTTTCCCCCGGTTACCAGGTAAACTGCTGGCTCCTGTCACTGTGATTGCGACGCAACCGGTTACCGCTGATCGGGTTTCAGCGCAGATATTATATGAAAAAGTAAGCCAGCTTCGCGGCGAGATCTGTTAGCCGTAAGCGAAACGGTGTAACCATCGATAAGGGAGGTATTGCCCCTGTACCAGATTGTAGTTTATGTGCCAGACACGCATGTGGAGCAGGTAAAAACTGCACTTTTCAGTGCGGGTGCCGGCCGGATTGGAAATTATGATTGCTGTGCCTGGCAGACACTTGGGCAGGGTCAGTTCAGACCATTGGAAAACAGCCAGCCCTACCTGGGTAAAAAGGGTACGATTGAGACAGTAGATGAGTACCGGGTAGAGCTGGTTTGCGAAGATCACTGCCTTGCAGCGGCCATTCAAGCCATGCTTAACGTTCACCCGTACGAAGAACCAGCCTACTCGGTTTGGCCTTTGGGTGCCCCTGGGGGTGAAAGTCTCAACCTGTAGAGCAACGCTACTTGTCGCGCTTAAACAGGATATCCTGCACGCGCATTGGAAAATGACCTGACTGCCGGTCTGCAAAATAAAACTTCAGGGTCTCTCTTATCACCTGAAAGGCGATATTGTCCCAGGGGATCTGCTGCTCCTCATAGAGCGCAACCTCAAGGCTCTCTTCACCGGCAGCAAAATCTGTGTTGACCAGATTCCCACGAAAAATGATATGGACCTGATTAATTTGCGGCAGGTTAAACAGCGCATAAATACCCAGTGACTCAACCTCGGCGAGGGCTTCCTCGCGAGTTTCACGCAGGGCAGCCTCCAGTGTGGACTCACCGTTTTCCATAAACCCGGCGGGCAGTGTCCAGAGCCCGTAGCGTGGTTCGATCGCTCTTTTACAGAGCAGTACCCTGTTATCATGGATTGGCAGGAAACCAGCGATAATTCTTGGGTTCTGGTAATGTATGGTGTCACAGTGATCACAGACAAAGCGAGTTCGATTATCGCCCTGAGGGATTCGACTGATAACGGGTTGACCACAATCGCTACAAAATTTCATAATTCAGAGTCTAAACGAAACGTAGTTAAAAATTAATGGCTATTATAAACCGTTCTGCAATGCAGCGTTTTATGACAATCAACAAAGGACAATACAGATGATCTACAAATTAGCAAATCTACAGGTCGATATTAGAGGTGATCATGTCTTTGTGGCAGACAACGCCACGGTGATTGGCGATGTCACTATCGAAAACAATGTCAGCATCTGGTTTGGTGCGGTGCTGCGTGGCGACACAGATAGCCTTTATATTGGAGAGGGCACCAACGTTCAGGACTGTGCCGTTCTGCATGCTGACCCCGGATCTCCCCTGATCTTGGGTAAGCGGGTCACTCTGGGGCATCATGCCATGGTTCATGGCTGTACAGTGGGTGATGGTAGCTTGATCGGCATCAACGCAGTGGTGTTGAACGGTGCCAAAATTGGCAAAGGCTGTATTGTCGGGGCCAATGCGCTGGTACCCGAGGGGATGCAGATACCCGATGGCAGCCTGGTGCTGGGTAGCCCGGCTAGAATCAAACGCCAGATAGATGCGGCCGGCCAGCAGAAACTGCTTCTCACAGCACAGAGTTATATCGACAAGATTGCACGCTACAAACGTGATTTGGCGCCTGATGAGTCATTCTCAGGCTAAAAACCCAAATCACAGGCAGCGATCTCAAGGCTTCTCCGGGGCGCAAACCCGGGCGGTTTTTACAATATTATCCTTGGTCTGGAGCGTTTCAATATAGTACTCATTTATTTTAAAGGCGATACTGGCACTGGGAATCGACTCAAGAGATTCGACAATCAGCCCGTTCAGGGTTTTGGGGCCGGTTGTAGGCAGGTCCCAGTCCAGCGCCTTATTAATATCGCGGATGCTGGCGCTGCCATCAATAATGTATGAGCCATCCTCCTGTGGATGAATATCCTTGCTGTTAGCTGCCGCATCGGTTGTGAACTCACCTACAATCTCCTCCAGAATATCCTCCAGTGTGGCGATCCCCTGTATATCGCCATACTCATCCACCACCAGACCAATACGGCGTTTCTGTTGCTGGAAATTCATCAGTTGGGTGTTGAGCGGCGTACTTTCTGGAATAAAATAGGGTTCCTGTGCAGCCTGCATGATGTCAGCCCGGGTGAACTCTTTCCTGGATAGAAAGTAGATCGCTTTGCGCAGGTGTAAAAAACCTAAAATATTATTAATATTTTCTTTAAATATGGGTAGCCAAGTGTGCTGGCTGTTATGAATCTGGCGTAAAATAGTCTCCATGTCATCGCTCAGATTGATACCGTAGATCTCGTTTCGCGGCACCATAATATCCTCCACGGTGACCTTCTCCAGGTCGAGAATGCTCAGCAGCATGCTCTGGTGGCGCTGAGGAATAAACGCCCCGGCCTCATTGACGACCGTTCGCAGCTCCTCCCGGGTGATATTATCGGTATCTGTAGCATCGACTTGCACCCCAAATAGCCGCAGCATCTGGTTAGCGATAAAATTAACCAGCCATACCAGCGGGAAGCAGAGCCATAACAGCGGGCGCAAAATATAGGCTGCCGGAAAAGCGATACGCTCAGGGTGCAAAGCGGCCAGGGTTTTGGGTGTAACCTCAGCAAAAATAAGAATAACCAGCGTTAGCATCGCCGTTGCAGCAGCGATACCCGCATTGCCCCATAAACGGATAGCAATCACTGTAGCCAGTGCCGACGCTGCGATATTAACAAAGTTATTGCCGATTAAAATCAGACCAATCAACCGATCCGGCCTTTTCAGCAACCGGCTTGCCTGAATGGCACCCCGATGCTTATGCCTGACCAGATGTTTCAGCCGATAACGGTTAAGCGCCATCATGCTGGTTTCTGAGCTAGAAAAAAAACCGGATAGCAGAATAAGAATCAGTAATACAGTGAATAAGAGACTAAGGGGTATGTCGTCCAACGAGGGGGTGCCTGCTTCAATAAGGAAAGGTCTTTTTATTACCTTAGCCGGTTAATGTCAAGAATAACCGGCTAATATTCCGGAGTAAAACGTTATTAATCACCGGCCGGTTGGGTAAATTGTAATCTGGTATTTTCCTCGCTACTATGCAGGTTGCCAAGTGATCTTGCGAAAACTAAAACATGGATAAGTTTGACCGTTTTCAACTCCTGCATCAAATATTTAAAGCCCACAGAAGACCGGTCGCGATCCGCCGCCTGGCTGAAAAACTCGAATGCAGTGAAAAAACCGTTAAACGCACCCTCTACCAGAGGCGTGACTGTCTTGCCGCCCCCATCCAGTACTTTCCCGAGCAAAAAGGGTGGCAATATGATGGAAGTGCCAATGAGCTTTTTGAACTGCCGGGCCTGTGGTTAACCAGCGACGAGCTGCAATCATTAGCGCTATTAATGCACAGCATGGAAAACTTCGGTAAAGGGCTGCTCCGCAGTGAACTGCTGGTGATCGACCAGCAAATAGACCGGTTGCTAAAAGCGCGAGGCATTGACCGCAGCGCCTTTGATCAACAGATTAAAGTATTGCCCATGGCAGGCCGTCAAATTACCAACCACACCTTCATTGCAGTGAGCGAAGCTCTGCTGCATAAAAAGCAGCTGGAAGTTCAATATCTGAGTTACAGCCAGCAAAAAACACAACGCACCCTGAGCCCGATTAAACTGGTCTATTACCGTGAAAACTGGTACCTGGACGCCTGGTGCCACCTGCGTGAAGCGATGCGCACCTTCTCTCTTGCCAGAATAGAACGGCTTCAAACCACCCGCCAACCCGCAAAAGTGGTTCCACACGAAAAGCAAAAAGCCCACTTTGAACAAAGTTATGGCCTGTTTGCAGGCCCGGCAAAACAGACCGCCACATTAAGATTTAATGCAGAGATCGCCAGAGAAATTTCATTGCAGAGCTGGCACCCACAGCAAGTAGGCGAATGGGATGGCGACAACTACCTGCTCAGCTTCCCCTACTCCGATGAGCGCGAACTGCTACAGGATATTTTACGCCATATTCCAAATATCTATGTCGAAGCCCCCGCCCAGCTCAGAAAAGCGGTACACAAACGCCTACAGGCAGGGCTGGAACTGTTTAGCGGCAAGGGCTAGCGGGCCTGATGGCTAACCAAACGCAATATGCCGAATACTGGATAAATCACCAGGACACGTTTTGTCCAGGCCGGGGGTTTATACTGGCAAT
>CAYYRK010000043.1:0-1068 GCA_964473915.1 uncultured Pseudomonadales bacterium | reverse complement strand
ATTTATCCCTTCTCCTGATGGAGAAGGTTAGGATGAGGAGATCAATATAAAAATTATTAAAACTAGCACAACAACCACTCAGGGAAGAAAAAATGAGCCACAAAGCACCACCAAAATACCCGCCCGTCCTACAGTTCTTCAGAAAAGATAGCCGATGCAGCAACGCCATAGCCTTGCTGGAAAACAATCACCGTAATGCAGCCTTAACGACAGTAGTGTGGCGCTAATGGAACAGCTGACCGACTTAAAAGCCATACTTCACTCAAAACGGGCTAATATCTACTACCTGGAGCGCTGCCGGGTGATGCAAAAAGATGGCCGTGTTTTATACCTCAGCGAAGCCAAAACAGAAAAACAGTACTGGAACATTCCCATCGCCAACACCACCGTTATCCTGCTTGGCAATGGCACCTCCATCACCCAGGCCGCCATGCGAATGCTGGCATCAGCGGGGGTATTAGTTGGCTTTAGTGGGGGCGGCGGGACTCCACTGCTCATGGGCAGTGAAATAGAATGGATGACACCACAAAGTGAATACCGCCCCACAGAATATATGCAAGGCTGGATGCAGTTCTGGTTTGATGATGACAAGCGACTGCAAGCCGCCAAAAAGCTACAACAGTCACGCTTACAATACATGCAAACCATCTGGTCAAAAGACAAAGACCTGCAAGCAGAAGGTTTTAGTGGTGACGACCCAGAACTTGTTTGCGCACTCAACAACGCCAGTGCAAAAATAGAGCAAGCCAAAAAAGTAGGCGAACTACTACAGGCCGAAGCCCAACTCACCAAACAGCTCTACAAAATAGCTGTTCACCGCACCAAGCATGGTGACTTTGTACGGGATAGAGACTCAGTCGATACCGCCAACGCCTTCCTCAACCATGGCAACTACCTCGCCTATGGCCTAGCCGCCACCACGTTATGGGTGCTCGGCATTCCACATGGCTTCGCAGTAATGCACGGTAAAACACGCCGGGGCGCACTCGTCTTTGATATTGCCGACCTGATCAAAGACACCCTCGTACTCCCCTGGGCCTTTATCTGCGCCAAAGAAGGGGCAACAGA
>CAYYRK010000042.1:0-16698 GCA_964473915.1 uncultured Pseudomonadales bacterium | reverse complement strand
GCTTTCGTGCAAAGATCGCTGAATAGGTTATATTTCAAAGTATAATAGATGCACCTCAAGTAACCAATCACTCTCCAGGGACGGAAAATGAGTATTGCTATTGTTTATGCCCGTGCCAAGCTTGGCATTGAAGCCCCGCTGGTAACGGTTGAAACGCACCTCTCGAACGGATTGCCTTCGCTCTCTATCGTCGGCCTGCCAGAAACTGCTGTTAAGGAAAGTCGGGACAGGGTGCGTAGCGCCATTATAAACTCACAGTTTGAGTTTCCGGCACGCCGTATTACTATCAACCTGGCTCCGGCTGATCTGCCGAAAGAGGGCGGTCGCTTTGACCTGGCCATTGCCCTGAGCATTCTTGCCGCATCAAGACAGATTCCGGTGGAACCGCTGGAGCGATATGAATTTCTCGGTGAGCTGGCACTGACCGGAAAACTTAGATCTGTCCAGGGTGTGCTGCCTGCGGCCCTATGTTGCGCCAATCAACAGCGTACTTTGGTGGTGCCAACACAGAACGCCCAGGAAGCAGCCCTTTCCAAAAAAACCTGCGTAATTGCTGTAGGTCACCTTTTGGAGCTGTGCTCGCACCTTTGTGACAATACCCAGATTGAGCCTTGTCAATATCGTGAAATGCCTTCAACATGCCTGCCAACTGCCGACCTAAGTGAAGTTAAGGGCCAGCATCAGGCGCGAAGAGCTCTGGAAATAGCCGCCGCTGGAGGCCATAACCTTCTGATGGTGGGCCCACCCGGTACCGGCAAGACGATGTTAGCCAGCCGTATGCCGAGCATACTGCCACTTTTGACTGAAGCACACGCGCTGGAGGTGGCATCAATTCGCTCAATTGTGAATCATCAATTCGATGCCAGCACCTGGCTTATTCCACCCTTTCGTGCTCCCCACCACACGGCTTCCTCTGTTGCTCTGGTGGGCGGAGGCAGTCATCCCAGGCCTGGAGAGATATCACTGTCCCATCGGGGCGTACTTTTTCTGGATGAGCTGCCAGAGTTTGACCGCAAGGTGCTTGAGGTGCTGCGTGAACCTCTGGAGGCGGGAGAGATTATGATCTCCAGAGCCAGCCAGCAGATGCTTTTTCCTGCCAGATTTCAGCTTCTGGCAGCGATGAACCCATGCCCCTGTGGTTATCTGGGTGATCCGCGTGGAAAATGTCACTGTTCACCCGAGCAAGTTCGCCGTTACCGGCAACGAATATCAGGCCCCCTGCTGGATCGTATAGACATTCATATTGAGGTCGCGACCAATACCCGAGAGGTGCTGGATATAGCAACCAGGGCGGGAGAAAACAGCGCAGTTGTCCGTGAGCGGGTTATCGCAGCACAAAGCCTTCAGCAGAAAAGGCAAAAAAAACTTAATTGTGTACTTAATATCAGAGAGCTTGAGAGTCACTGTCTGTTGAAGCCGGATGACCGCAACTTGCTGCTGCACGCCATCGAGAAACTACAGCTTTCGACGCGCGCCTATCACCGTATTTTGAAAGTCGCCCGTACCATTGCTGATCTGGATAGTAGCAGTTCGCTGCAAACCGCGCACTTGATGGAGGCAGTTGGTTATCGCAAGCTTGATCGGCTCATCGGCTAGCGCCCTAAAGCTGATGGGCATGGCGCACACTGAGAAACCTCTAATTAGCTTAGCATCACACGGTTTCGGCCACCCTTTTTCGCTTGATAGAGCAACTGGTCGGCGGTCTTTATCATCGTATCCACACTGTCGGAAACCTCCGTGCAGACGCCAATGCTTGTAGTGATTTTGGCTTTTTCGCCAGCTAAATCAAAGACCTCTGTTTCCAAAGATTTCCGAAAATTATCAAAAAGTTCAAAGGCTGCATTCGGGGTCAGGTTTACCGCAATAACACAGAACTCTTCGCCACCAAACCGGGAGACAATATCGCTGCTGCGAAAACGCTCTTTTAACAGTGTCCCTATACGTTTTAATACCTCATCCCCGGCATCATGGCCATAGGTGTCATTGATGCGTTTGAAGTGATCGATATCGATCATCGCCACGGCAAGGGGTGTCCCAGATCGATAAGCCCCGGACACTAATGGTACACTCAGGCGGATCAATTGGCGGCGGTTGTTAAGCCCGGTTAGAAAATCAGTGGTTGCAGCTTCCTCGGCAGAGATCAGTTTTTGATAGTTAAATGCATTGGACAGGGCGATCGAAATTTTAGAGGTGAACACCTCCAGCAGTTGCCGGTCACTTTCGCTGATCGTACTGAGCCCTCCATGCAGTAGGGCCGCAGCGCCCTTTGCATCCCCGGCATCTAAAAATAAAACAGTATACTCGTCTGAAATCTGATGTTTTTGTTCCTCTAATGCTTTTTTGACCAGAGCGATCATTTGAGGATGCTTACAGCTTTCATCCATCCGGCATGTTGCGCAGTCGCTATACTCTCCTGTTGCGGCAAACACACTCATATCGTTGTAAGAAGCGGGACCACCTGGGCTGCTCCCTGAATCATATTCGATACAAAGGATGCCGCTGGTCTGGCACTCTAAAAAGGTTGAAAGTTGGATCAAAATACCTGACGCAAACTTGCGGATAGATTGCCCCTGAAATAGAGAGCTGGAACTGTCGAGAATTTTTTCAAGCCCGCGGCGGTTTTTTTCTAAAGAGATCATCGTTGCGTAAGAGCGCAGCCCGGCAATGATCGTGGTAAACAGTTTTTGCGCGGTGAGTTCATTTTTGGACTTATAATCATTGATATCATAATTAATAATGATGTGCTCTTCGGGCGTTTGCCCAGGCTGGCCGGTTCGTAAAATAATACGTACCGCATCATTTTTTAGATCTTCACGAATGGTGCGTACCAGCTTTAAGCCCGCATCATCGGTCTCCATAACTACATCCAAAAGAATAATGGCGATATCTTTTTCACGAAGCAGAATCTCTTCTGCTTCGGTGCCTGAATAGGCAGAGATGATCTCAATACCACGGTTTTTGTATCTGATCTTGCTCAAAACCATGTTGGTTACAGCATGTACCGCCTCCTCATCATCGACCACCAGCACCCGCCAATTTTGGTTGCTGCCTGTTTTTTGAGTTGCTACGGGTCTCGGTTTTAGGTTAAGAGGGGTTTTTGAACCGGTCATGACGAGGTTTTCCTCTGGGTGTCTGGTAGGGTTCTAGGGAAGCGTACCGTAAACCTGACACCTTCCCCCGGCGCACTGACAAGGTCTACTGTGCCCCTTAAGACCTGGGTGGCTGTATTATACACAATATATAAGCCCAGACCGCTGCCGCCACTGCTACGCCCGGTTGTGATGAAGGGTTCAAATACTGTCTTTTGCAATTCATGGCTTATGCCCTTGCCATCATCTTGATAAATGAGGGTCACCTCACTGTCTGTTGCTTGCACAGAGATCATAATATTCCCGGGCTGTTCCTTTTCAAAAGCATAGCGCAGTGAATTGGTGACGAGGTTGGTTAGTATTTGTGATAAACCCCCCGGATTGCTATAGACGGAGAGATTATCTAAACAATCAACTTGAACCTTAATGGGCGTCTTTTTAAGGTGGGGCCGAAGACTTAAAATAATCTCATCAATATATTCGGCCAAATTAAATAGGCGGCACTCATCAGCGGTTTGGTCTACTGCCACCTGCTTGAAGCTGTGAATAAGGGCTGATGCTCGCTGCGTGTTTAGGGTCATCATATGGGCAACCTGGTTGGCGGTTGCGAAATAATCGGACAAAACTTCTTCGGTCATCTCGCCAGCTTTGTACAAAGCATCTGCTTTTTTTGTTTCTGATTCCAGATGTGTTGCCGATGTTAGAGTCACCCCTATGGGGGTGTTGATCTCGTGGGCGATCCCTGCAACCAATCCCCCCAGGGCCGCCATTTTTTCAGCTTCAACCAACCCCTCTTGAAGCTGCTTTTGCTGCATCAGTGCGTCTTCTGCATGGCTGCGGGCCAGATCCAGCGCCAAGCGATTTTGTTCCCGTTCAGTCACATCCCGGATAGAGAGGGTGGCCAGCTGATCATCACCCTCGCCACTGTGACTAAAACTGACCTCTACATCGGGTTTTGAGCCACCTTTTGTCAAAACCTGCAAGATGTGCTGTTCGCCTGTGCGAAGGTGTGAGGGGATCCCAAAGTAGCCCTCTTTCTGGATCAGATGCTCTGCACTACAACGTAGAGGAGTCAAGGCCTCAATGGCCATGCTCTGTAACTCATCGGTGCTGTAGCCAAAAAATTTTTGAGCCATATCATTTGCTCGGATAATGCGCCCATCTGGCGATATGGTTAGCATCGGGTCAGGGGACATCGCCAAAAGAAGGTCAAGCCGTTCTTGTGCCTGAAAGATTCTCTCATTTGCTAAAATAATTCGGCGTAAAAAGATGATCATGATCAGCATTCCAACCAGTACAGCAAGGGTGAGCAAAATCCCCGTAGATCGAAGGGAGAGTGCTGCAGCGCTATAGGCTTGATCAGCTTTAAGCTTTGTATTTTGGGTTCGTTGCCCCGCCCGATTAGCAAGGCGTGTTAAAGCGTCCAGCGCTGATTTGTCGGAAACCTTGATGAGATTGTCGATTTGCACAGGGTCTTTATAGAGGGGGATTAACTGCTCGATTTGCCGATATTTTCGAATGTATTCATCAAAGGTCGCACGCACCAAAGCCAGATCTTCCTGATCTTCTGGTTCTTTTAACAGGGTGGAAATAAGCTCAAAATCAACGGTTAAACCTGCTATATCCTTCTCAAGAGCGACCTGATACCTATCCAGGTCGAGGCGCAGTACGGCATTTTTTAAATGGTGAATAAAGCCACCATAACCAATATGACGTTCAAGTCGTGATAAGGTTTGTCCAATAGCAGTAGCGCGCTTGCTATGATCGACCCAGGCCTTTTCAAAAGAGGCGAGGTGTGAGAGTGCCATCATGCCGAAAATGATAACAAAGGCTATAACTAAGCCGCTGCCCAATACGATAAGACTGGCCTGACGTTGAAACGTAGACGCCCCTGTACCCTTTAACATATAGCTCTTTTCAAAAGAGGCCCGCCCTTTTTTACTGTGATGGTTTGGCATTGGTGCCTTAGGCGCGCCTGCCCTTTGTTCGATGATGCCCCAGCTTAAATTAGAATACTTGTTTGGGCGAACTGCCAAATAAACATAGCCTGCAGTTCAGCAATATTACTTTTGCTAGTTTCACTATAAGTAAGTGTAGCAACAGTTATTTATTGTGTCCTTCAGAATACGTCAAATAATAGTAGGCACACATCCCTGTGTTCGGCTCTTTGCCTGTTTTGCATTAAAACGCCAGGCTCTTAATAGATCACCCTGTAGTTCAGCAAGCCTTTCCCTGCTAGAATAGCGGCCCTAATTGCTCCTTAATAAACAGGTTTTTGTCATGCAACCCATGTTAAATATCGCTCTGCGCGCTGCCCGCAAGGCGGGTGAACTTATTGTTCAATCAATGGATCGGATCGATCTGATACACATAGAGGAAAAGAGCCGCAATGACTTCGTGACGGAGATTGATCGCGCATCGGAACGGGAGATCATCTACCATCTTCGCAAGGCCTACCCTGAACATAGTATTCGCGGGGAGGAATCTGGAGTCAATCAAGGTAGTGATAGTGACTATGAATGGGTGATTGATCCGTTAGATGGCACCACCAACTTTCTGCACGGCATTCCACATTTTGCGATATCAATTGCCTGCAAATACCGTGGGCGCGTACAACATGCTGTTGTTTACGATCCAGTCAAGCAGGAGGAGTTTTCCGCCTCGCACGGAGGCGGTGCTGCACTGAACGGCAAACGCATCCGCGTTTCTGGCCGTAAAAACATGGAGGGTGCTCTGATGGGAACAGGGATCCCCTTCAGTGGCTTTGCGCTTAACAATATGGATCCCTATCTTGACTGCCTGAAAGAGATTGCAGGTCAAACCGCCGGAATCCGCCGTCCCGGAGCTGCCGCACTGGATCTTGCCTATGTGGCTTGTGGCCGTTTTGATGGTTTCTGGGAGATGAATCTACAGGAGTGGGATATTGCGGCAGGTTCCCTGCTGGTCAGGGAGGCCGGTGGGATGGTTAGTGATTTTAAAGGTGACAATAACTACCTCAGCAGTGGTCATATTGTCTGCGCTACCCCCAAAGTATTCAAACCTTTGGTGCAGATTGTTAGCAAACACCTTGGGTCTTTATAGAAACGCTGCGGGTCACTCCGTTTTTTTGATCCTAAAGGTACTGCCTGATGGGCATTGCCTTTATCAAAACAAAGCATTACTGTTTGAGCTAAATCCCTTAACCATGGTGAGGGCCGCCAATGAGTAGGTCACCAACGCTACTTTTTGAAAAGCTGAGCCAATTAATCTGGCTCACTGAATCAAGCAATATGCCCTTCTGGAAATCCAGTGGCATACATACAGTGAGGATCCTCTTCGCTGTGGGGCGTGATTTGGCGCAGGGGTTGCTGACGCTGCGCGCCATGAGTCTCGTTTACACGACGCTGCTTTCTCTGGTGCCACTGTTGGCTGTCAGTTTTTCAGTCTTAAAAGCTTTTGGTGTACATAACCAGATAGAACCCCTTCTGCTTAATCTGTTGGCACCACTGGGTCAGCAGGGAGTAGAGATTACAGCCAATATCATTGGTTTTGTGGGCAATATGAAGGTGGGCATTCTTGGCACCCTCGGTATGGCGTTGCTGTTTTACACAGTGGTGGGTCTGATGCAGAAAATTGAGTCCGCATTTAACCATATCTGGCATGTATCACAGGCAAGAAGCTTCTCCCAGCGTTTTAGTGATTACCTGTCAGTGCTGATGATCGGGCCGGTGCTGGTTATTTCTGCCCTGGGTATGACAGGTACTATGCTCAATACTTCAGCGGTTCAGTGGTTGGCAGAATTTGAACCCTTTGGCACCCTGATCGAGCTAGCCACTCGTCTGATCCCCTACTTTCTGATTATCGGCGCCTTTGCTTTTATCTACATCTTTATCCCCAATACCAAAGTAAATTTAAAGGCTGCTTCTATCGGGGCCTTGGTGGCTGGTGTTTTATGGGAAACGCTTGGCTGGGGTTTCGCTTCATTTATTATTTCTTCAGCCAAATATACGGCTATCTATTCAGCTTTTGCAACGCTGATGTTTTTTTTGATCTGGCTTTACCTTGGTTGGCTGGTTATGCTCATCGGCTCAAGTATCGCTTTTTATGTGCAGAATCCAGATTACCTGCGTTCGCCCACTAAGGATCGTCAGCTTAGCAGCAAGATGAAGGACCGCCTGGCTGTCTCGCTTATTTGCCATATTGCCGATCAATTTTATCACCAGCGACCTGCCCATACCGTTAAAGATCTGGCCTTGCTTGTTAATATGCCCTCAGATTTGGTGGGAACAGTGTTGGAGGCTTTGGAGGCACAATCTTTTATTAAACAATCCAATGACAAGACTGCAGTTTTTTTACCTGCTCGGCCATTGGAAGATATGTCAGTCAAGCAGGTGCTGGATGTAGTGCAGCGAGCCGGAGAAAACGAGCATTTCTGCCCTGCTCTTATACGGGGTAATCCCGCTGTTGATGAGGTGTTCCAGGCTATTGATCACAGCATTGAGCAATCGATCGCCAACAAAAGCATTAAACAACTGGTCTCTGAACGGCCCGTAAATTATTAACCCGGCGTCTTCTTTCATGAGGTTTCGCTGTATACTGCTTGAATTGCCGTTTAGCTGGTGGCAGGAAACGGCTGAAATTACTCAATCAACCCTTTTTCGTCCCCATTCCAGGTTTATATAGTTTGCCCAATACCCCTTTTACCTCCAGTTTTTTAGATGAACCTCGCTGGCAGCGGGCCAAATGGCTGCGTTGGCAGCTGTCAGCTACTGAAAGAGACTGGCTGCTCGATAGCGGCTCGCTGACTACCCGGTTGATCGATCTAAGTGAAGGGCAGCTTACAGTTACTATTTTGCGACAACAGATGCTCTACCCTCATCTCTCAGAGGCTCGTTTGCTGGGGATCCCCCGGAAAAAGTTGGCTCTGGTTCGGGAGGTTGTTCTTAGTGGTAGAGGTCAGCCCTGGGTTTTTGCTCGTAGTATTCTGCCTCTGAGTACCCTGACCGGGCGTCTTCGTAAGCTTCGTACCCTGGATAATCGCCCTTTGGGTGGCCTGTTGTTCAAAGATTCAACAATGCACCGTGGCGAGATAGAGGTGGCCAGAGTGAACAAGAAACATCGCTATATCCCAGTCTACATGATGAGTGAGCACTCACTATGGGGGCGGCGCTCCAAGTTTTATCTGGATAACAAGCCGCTCTTGGTGAGCGAAGTATTTCTTGATAGCTTTAACCTGGGCCAATAGCCCTAATTAATTTTTAAATCTGCATCGGTTCAACAATCAGCCGGGAAAATTTTGGCCCTGACGGGTGCTTGTCATGCAAAGGTTTTGCTATGTATAAAAAACAGGGTCAGCGCCATTACTCCCCTTCAGATTTAACGCAATATATGGAAAGTCCGTTTGCATCATGGATGGATCGTTTCGCCATCGAATGCCCGGATCAAGTACCGGAGAAAGATCCTCGCGATACGCTAATGGCCACGCTTCAGAAAAAGGGCTATGTTCACGAAGCCTCCCTTGAGGCAGCATTTATTGACCAGGGGTGCTCTGTCGTAAGAGTTGAGGGGGCAACACAGGAAGAAAAACTGGATAGGACGCTTGCTGCGATGCATGCTGGTAGCGATCTGATTGTGCAGGCACGATTGGAGCAAGGCAATTTTTCCGGGTTTGCTGATTTTTTAGTGAAAACCCCTGGCAAAAGTTATCTCGGAAACTACCACTATGAGGTTTGGGATGCCAAGCTCGCCAAAAAGGTCAAGCCTGCCTTTGTTATTCAGCTGTGCTGTTATGCTCAAATGCTTGAAAGCGTACAGGGGGTTGAGCCAGAATTTATGACTGTTGCGCTGGGCAGCGGTGAAAATCAAAAATTGAGAACCCGTGATTTCTTCCACTACTATCAGACCCTTAAATCATCCTTCATAAGGGATCAGGAACAGTTCAGTTCCACAAGGCAGCCTGACCCGGCTGAATCAAAAAGTTGGGGCGACTGGTCTGGCTATGCTGAAAAGTTATTTGTAGAAAAAGATCATCTTGTCCAGGTTGCCACCATAACCAAAGGGCAAATCAAAAAGTTAAATCAAGCTAATATTTATACTATGCAGGCCTTGGCTGGCTCTAGCCTTGAGCAGGTTGCCGGAATTAACCCGGCAGTTTTTGCTCGGCTAAAATCCCAGGCATCCATTCAAAAGCAAAGTGTGGGCTGTGAAAAACCTCGATTCCAAATATTGATACCAACACCCGGTGAAAAGTCGGGGTTAGCCCTGTTGCCACCCCACTCTTCTTTAGATGTTTTTTTCGATATTGAGGGCTATCCACTGGATGACGGGGGGCTGGAATATCTTTGGGGTTGTAGCTATTTCAGTGATGAAGGCGCGCGTGTCTTTAAAGATTTTTGGGCACATGATCGTGAACAGGAAAAACGGGCTTTTGAGCAGTTCATTCAGTGGGTTTATGGGCGTTGGCAGTATGACCGGAACATGCATATTTATCACTATGCCAATTATGAAATTGCCGCCTGTCGAAAACTGATGGGGCGTTATGGTATCTGTGAGTATGAGGTCGATCAGCTACTTCGCAACGAGGTGTTTGTCGATCTGTATAAGGTTGTTAAGGGTGGCTTGTTGTTAGGCGAGCCGCGTTACTCCATCAAAAATGTGGAGCATCTGTATCGAGGAAAGCGAGAGACCCAGGTGAGTAGTGGTGGTGATTCGGTTGTCGTCTACGAACAATGGCGAGAACTATACCAGCACGGTGAACAGGGTGACAGTTGGCAAACATCCGAAATTCTTAACAACATTCGTGACTACAATAGGGATGATTGTGACTCTACACAGGAGCTTGTCGATTGGTTAAGGGTGCAGCAACACCGTCATGAAATCCGATACCTTGGAAAAACTGATCTGACTGAACCGGCGCTAAAGGAGGAGATTACCGAGCGCACCCAACAACGCGACAGGCTGCTGCACAGGGCACTGGGTGAGCGGTCATCGAATCCTGTACAAGCTGCGCTTACGGAAAATCTCGCCTGGATGCTCGAATTTCATCGTCGAGAAGCCAAACCTGTCTTCTGGCGCCTGTTTGACAGACTAGGATTAAGCGATCTGGAGTTAATGGATGATCTGGACTGCCTGGCCTGCTGTCAACGAACCGAGCGGGACGCTTTTAAGCCCACACCAAGAGCACGCAACCTGGCCTTTGAGTATCACTTTGATCCTACCCAAGAGTTTAAGGGCGCAAAAAAACAGTTTTATCTGCTCGGTATTGATACAGACAATGGCAAACAAGCAAAAATCAGTCTTGTTAGCAGTGAGAGTGATCTGGAGCGTGGCCTAATTGTTGTTCAGTCGAAAGAGGAGCCACCGGCTGTTATTTCGCTGGTGCCTGATGAGTATGTGAACCCATCCCCCATCCCACAAGCAGTTGATCAAGTTGTTGGAGAGTATGAGTCGGGGCAAATCTCCCCCGCTGTCTCTTCGAGGCGAAGTGCCATTATCGATTTTTTGATGCGTGCAAAACCCTGTATTAAGGGGCACGATGGTGGCCCCATTGCGCCCAGTCACGACCCTGTTAAGCGCCTGGAGCAGATTATTAGCGCAGTTGCGCGCCTCGATAATAGTTATATCACCATTCAGGGCCCACCCGGTGCGGGTAAATCGTACACTGGAAAACATATTATTGCAGAGCTGCTACAGTCCGGTGCCCGCATCGGAATTGCCAGCAATAGCCACAAAGCCATTAACAATTTATTGCTCAGCACCGCAAAATATTGCAAAGAGAGAGGTATCGTCGCCACATTTTGTTGCACCAAGGACACTGAAGCTGAGCTGGCTGAATATGAAGTGTCCATCCTCAAAAATAGTGAGCTGGCCAATCGTGTTCAGCCGGGTTGCGTGCTGGGAACTACGGCCTGGGGTTTTGCTCGCGAGGATATGGCGGGGCAACTCGACTATCTGTTTGTGGATGAAGCGGGCCAGGTTGCGGTTGCTAATCTGGTCGCCATGAGCCGGGCAGCCAGAAATTTGATTCTTATGGGAGATCAGATGCAGTTAGGGCAGCCTTCTCAAGGCACCCATCCGGCTGAAAGTGGTTTATCGGTTCTGGATTATCTGCTTCATGCAACCCCCACCATCCCGGATGAGATGGGGATATTTCTCGACACTACCTATCGCATGCACTCTGAAGTTAACCGCTTTATCAGTGAGCAAATTTATGAGGGCAAGCTGAAATCTCACCCTGATAACGATAAACGGGTGATTCGAGTACCGAAAAACTATCGTGGCCTTCTCAATAAAGAAGCGGGCATATGTTTCCTTCCGGTTGAACATGAAGGCTGCACTCAAGCCTCTGATGAGGAGGTTGCTGAAATCGCCAAACTAGCCCATGCTCTGCTGGAGCGAGACTTTATGACAGGTGATAAGCAGAATCCGATACGCAAAATTAGCTGGAATGACATGCTGTTTGTCGCGCCCTACAACCATCAGGTCAGCAGGCTTAAAATAGCCCTGGGGGAGCAAGCTAAAGTTGGTAGTGTCGATAAGTTTCAGGGGCAGGAAGCACCCATTGTATTTTTAAGTATGTGTGCCAGTGATGCCAGCGAGTCACCAAGAGGGCTCGATTTTCTATTAGATAGGCAGCGTATCAATGTGGCGATATCCAGGGCTCAAACTTTAGCTGTTATTGTTGGCAACCCCAATATCGGAAATACTCCAGTGAACCATGTTGGCCAGCTTAAACTGGTTAATCTGTTTAATGCCATTATGAACCTCTATGCTTCAACCTGAAATTCCCAGTTGAACAGGGCATATTGCACTCTATTACGCCACTTGAATAGAGATCTGGGTTATCTTGATAAATTGAAAATGTGGCTGCCCATGACTATACTGGAACCGCACTACTCAGCACGATGTGCTGCACATGCAGTTGTTTGGTGGGTGAAGATGACGAGCACTCATCAGCGGTACAGCAAAAACAGTGATTAGACCTAGTTTGATATTTGGGGAGAAAGTTTACCATGGCAGTACGCAAGTTTTTATTTTGTGATATCTGTAATCAGAGGGGTGTCCGATTGATTGAGGAGCGGCGCAGTCTTGATCGATCTGGTGAGGGGCGGCGAATTTCTGATGGCCGGGCCTGGTTTGAAGGTACCTTTGATGAAGCGAAAAAAGTGGGCTGGAAGATATTGCAGAAAAAGCATGTTTGCCCCCGCTGTCAGGAGCGTGTCTAAGCAGGAAAATCAATAAAGAGCGGTTTCACAACGAAAATTCAGATTTGACCCACGATAAGATAAAGTTCAATAAACACCCGCGTCAATAAAACCAGTTACGCCTGCCAGAATGCTGTTTCATCCGTCTACGACCATGTGATATCCCCTTGTGTTTTTAATCTATTCTTGTTGTTGCAACGGGTCCAAAGGAAAGAAAACTGTCCGAAAGGGTTGCATAGATTGCGTGTCAGGAGGATTATATATCATATATAAGCAAGCCAGAGGGGTCAAAACTGTTTGCTCAAACGTAGATAGCAAAGGTTTTGTGTGGGAGACTATTTTACTTTCAGGCAAAGCCCTTATCACATCCCCTCGGATGTATATACCCAGAAAAGAGAAGATCTATTAAATGTTTAAAGCTATTCCGAAAGCTCGAAGTTCATTGGCTACCACTATATTCAAAAGTCTAAAAAAAGCTATTTTTTCAGGTCAGCTAAAGCCTGGGGTCCGGCTTATTGAGTCATCATTGGCCACCCAGTTTGGGGTCAGTTCTATCCCTTTGCGCGAGGCCATAAAAAAACTGGAGGCGGAGGGGCTTGTTGAGGTCATTCCCTATAAAGGAGCTCGTGTTGTACAGGCATCTCCTTCAGATATTGAAGACGCCTACGCAATAGTCGGTGTATTAGAGGGGTACGCTGCAAAATTAGCAACCCCCCTGCTTGAACCAACACATATCGACAAAATGAAAAAACTCCATCAGGAGATGCAAGATGAGGAGTTAAAAAAAGACCTCAAACATTGGCTCAAGGTAAACAATGAATTTCATCGTACCTTTGTCGCTCCCTGCAAATTACCTAATTTAATTAATTTGATACACGATAAAATCGGCCCCCTTGGGCGTTATTGGTATATTGCCACCACGATCCCTGGTGCGATAAATGATGGGATAGATGAACATGGACAGATCATAAAAGCATTTGAAGATGGGGATTCAGACCGGGTTAGATTATTGGTAGAAAATCATCGAATAATAGCAGGCCAGCGCGTTAAAGAGTGCCTTCTCAATCTTGATGGTGCATCGGAGGTTGCAGAACCTTTGTGAGCATATAAGAAATAAGCAACGCGTTATGAGTTAATCATGGCGCCCCTTTTAACTTATTAAAGGCAGGTAAAGATGAATATTGCAAACAAAATAGGTGATATTGAGAGTACTCAAAGAAAATCCACCCAAGCATTAAGGGATGAGATGATCGGCCGGGTTAAAGGTCTGAGATGTCTGGGAAGAGCTGATGACATCGCCAGGGTGGGGGCCGGTGTACCTTATCGCCCGGGCGTCAAGCTTGACCTTGAAAGAATTCGTCTAATAACAGAGGCCTATCAGGAGGCGGCAGGTGACCCCATTGTCCTGAAAAGAGCTAAGGCACTGGCCAAACTGCTAGACAATATGACTATCTATATTGATGATCATGAAAAGATCGTCGGCAACTATGCGCCAAATATTGATTCCCTGATCTCCTACCCGGAGCAGTTCTACCGCTGGCTTGATAAAGCTGTCGACAAATCATATGCCATGCTGGTCACTGACGAGGAAAAAGAGGAGTTGCACAAACTTCACAAACATTGGGAAAACGTATCCTATCAAGGATCGGAGCGTGAGCTGATTCCCGAAGATGTCAAGCCCTACTATTTCTTTAATAACCATGGTGCATTCATGTGGTTTCATGGTGCCAGGGCAGGGCAGGTCGTTAATTACAACAAGCTGTTTGAAGTCGGTTTAAGTGGGCTGATTAAGGAAGCCAAGGATAAATTAGAGGAGATATCAAAAGATCCTGAGATCTATCTTAATGGCTCAAAATATTTAGAAAAGAAACGTTTCCTGGAAGCTACGATTATTACAATGGAGGCTGCGGGTCGGTGGGGCAAAAGGTATGCAGCCCTGGCGAGGGAGCTAGCTGACAAGGAACCCAATGAACAAAGAAAAAATGAGCTTAACGATATTGCCCAGGCCTGCGAGTGGGTACCTGAAAACCCACCAAGAAATCTGCGTGAAGCGATGCAGTGCTACTGGTTCATCACCCTTATTACAAGGCAGATCGACGTTCAGACAACCGGGGCAGGAGATAGAATAGATCAGATCCTCTTCCCACTGTACAAAAAAGACAAGGATGAGGGAACAATAACCAGAGATACTGCACAGGAGCTGATGGAGCTTCTAAGGCTTAAATTTAACGAATTGGGGGATCTTACCGCTCCGGTTTCAGGCGCGATGATTGCTGGCGGCAATATGACAGCTCGTGTATTAACCATCGGCGGACAGACTCCCGATGGAAAAGATGCCACAAATGAGATGAGTTATATCGTTCTTGATACGCTCAAGGCAATTGGTATGACCCAATATGCTGTCGCGGTCAGGCTCCACCGCAATACACCTACCGAATTCCTCTATGCCATCACAGACGCAATAAAAAAGGAGGCAGGACTACTCTCCTTCTTCAATGACGAATTCTCTATTCCATACCTGGAGTCCAAGGGCATAGATCCCGCTGAAGCCATAAACTATTCAATCGAAGGTTGTATGAGATGGGCTCTACCCGGCAAGCCCATGGCGCATAGAGCGGTTGGCGGCATGCTGGCCCTCCCCAAGTGCTTCGACTATGCCCTAAACCAGGGCGTAGACAGCTGTACCGGGAAAAAATATGGCTCCCCAACAAAATCTCTCCTTGAAATTACCAGTATTGATGAGTTGGTGGATGCCTTTTTGGAGCAGGTGAGGTTTTTTACCGAGAAGATGGTTGTGATCAACAACGTTGTTGATAAGCTCGAAGAGGAGACCATCCCCCAACCTTTTAACTCTGCACTGCTAGACGGTTGCATTGAAAATGCCGAAGATTGCAGAACCTATAAATATCACGCGCACACCCTTATTCAGGCTGTTGGGCATGTCACCGTAGTTAATGGACTTATTGCCGTTAAAAAACTGGTTTTTGATGATAAAACCGTCACACTGGCGCAGCTTAACGAAGCCCTGAAGAATGACTGGGAGGGTTACGAAGAGCTGCAACAGAAATTCATTAACGCCCCGAAATTTGGTAATGACGATGACTATGTTGATCTTTTCGCCAAAGATGTTATATCCAGAGCCACCAAGGTCATGGAGAGCTTCAAGAACACCTATGGAGGGCATTATCAGGTAGACGGCTCCGGTGGTTCAAGCTACTACGCTTATAGCGGCCTGACAGGCCCAACACCTGACGGCAGAAAGGCACGCGGACTGTATAATGACGGAACGATCTCTCCTGCAATTGGTACCGATATGGAGGGTCCTCTTGCCGTGCTACGCTCTGTTTCTAAAGTTGACCCACTACAAAGTTTCAATCATCTGCTCAACCAGAAAATTCAATCGCAATACCTGGAAGAGCCTTACAAGGACGCATTCATAGCCTATCTCAGAGGATTCGTTGACCTGGGCATTCACCATATTCAATTCAATACTGTAGATGAGGCCAGGCTACGCGATGCCCAGGAAAACCCAGCTGATTATGCTAATTTGACCGTCAGGGTGGCGGGCTTCAGTGCCTACTTTATTGACATGGGGGAAGACTTGCAAAATCAGATCATTTCCAGAGTGGATCAACAGATGTAGGGACCGCTGCCGGCCTCCTCAAGGCTAGCGAATAAAGCACAGATGAAGGGAGGGGGCCGCGTGCCCCCTTCATACTGGTGCGGTGTCCTAAAAAGCCAAGTTAAATTCCTGGATCCACTGTAAGTGAAAAAGACAGGAGGAGCCAACCGTTTTCAGTTCGCTCAGTATTGAACGAAATCAGATGCTGCCTCAGAATTTTATAAAAATAAACACTGCTCGCAAATCAGTGTGGCGATCTATTATCCTGAGAACTCTTGTCAGATCAGTTCATTCAGAACTTATAAGATAACCCCCCCCCTCCCTGCATCTAAACTGACAGGGCTGAATCTTGGGAATTGACAACCCAAATCTCAATGCTACCATCGGCCTATCTTAATAATATCACGCGTAAAAAAGTGCACTTTGTTGATCTATAGAGATCGAATTATCCAGATCATACCGCCATGGTGTGATATACCATCATCGCTATGAGACCTCCTCGTCCCTGATAATAATGCGGAAAGAGCAGTAAATATTATACCGTCGGCATTGGGCATCTTGTAGTATAAGAGCAGCACACTAGGGAGGATTTAGCAGATGAGCGCTGAAAGAAAAAACGCCAGAAATCGCCGCCTCGCCAAGAATAGCCTCGGTTATACCAAAAGTGATTATGAAGGTGGTGTATCAACTCTTTGCCAGGGCTGCGGACATAACTCTATAAGTGACTGTATTGTCAGGGCCTGCTTTGAGTTGGCAATTGAACCACACAGGCTGGCTAAACTTTCCGGCATCGGCTGTTCATCCA
>CAYYRK010000041.1:0-17121 GCA_964473915.1 uncultured Pseudomonadales bacterium | reverse complement strand
GGTAGAATAACGCAGGAGCGGTTATCGAGGATGCAATAGCCGAGTTTACAGCTGTCAATCACCGATTGAGCAGAGCCTGCCCCACGAGCGGAGCGAGTGCTTTGGCTACTTTTTAACACAGCACGGGAGCAACATAGCTCTCATGCAAAGATCTTGTATTCAATAAAAGGAGTATTTGTGAGTAATATTGGAACCTGGAGCCCCAACCAGGAGAAGGAAGAACGTCAACAACCGATTGATAAAGAGGTGTTGAACCGGTTTATCGCCATCGGCCTAGCCGACCAACTGGAATCGCTGGAACAGCACCTTGGCGCAGAAGATATCGCCGGGCAAAAACACCTGATGAAAAAACACAAAGATGTCTGGGCAGATATTTCGCAAAAATTTACCATTGAGGAGCTGGTACAATTGGTGCGGTTTTTCACCTTGGCGGAGATGCAGCTAGCGGGCTGGGAAGCGGGAAGCCTGTCGCCTGTTATCTGGCTATGCCGTGCATTAAAGAGCCGTGGCGCTTTCCCTGACCCTGACTTGATCAGCTGGATCAAAGCTCATACTAACAACCAGTTCTTACCCTACGGCAATATTCTGGATTTATAGCCATAAATTAGTTTGAGATCTCTGCACAAACCGGGCAATTTTGCTGCTTCTTGATCTGCACCTGATGGAACTCCATCTGTTTCAAATCTACTAGCAGCAGTTTCCCAGGCGTTGTATTACCAAAACCAACCAGCCGTTTGATCGCCTGCATGGCCTGGAGGGTGCCAATGACACCGGTGAGCGGTGCGACCACACCATTTTCAGAACAACTGAGCTGCTCATCATCGCCCACCGGATGCAAACACTGGTAGCAGGGGCTGCCCACCTGCCTTGAATCAAAAACAACGACTTGGCCCTCCATCCCTATCGCCGCACCAGAGACCAATGGTGTCCGGCTAAGAACGCAGGCCCTGTTTACTGCAAACCGGGTTTTGAAATTATCACAGCAATCTAGCACCAGGTCTGCCGCATCCACCTGCGTCTGCAATAGTGTTCCTTCCAGCTTTTGGTTGATGGCTGTCACCTGAATGTGCGGATTAATGGCGCTTATCGCAGCCTCTGCTGAAACCGTCTTTGGTAAACCAATATCCGTATAGGTATGAGCAATTTGACGCTGCAGATTGGTTAGATCCACCTCATCGAAATCCGCAATAACCAGACTGCCAATACCGGCAGCCGCCAGATAGAGCGCAACCGGACAGCCAAGCCCTCCAAGCCCCACGATCAGGACTCGAGCTGCAAGCAATTTTTCCTGGCCCGCTACGTCGATATCAGGCAGCATAATCTGCCGACTATATTGCAGTAAAGCTTGATCATCCATCAGTCACTATCCTGGTATACTGCTCATCTGTTGTAGTAAAGCGGCGCTGCATAATTCAGCGATTAAAGTCGACTCAAGGCACCTGGCACAATGTGGCACGATCGAGTCCGGCAATATCCCTGAACAACTGAATATTGATGTAACCACAGTCATGTAGCAGCTGCCGAACAGCATCAGCTTGCTGGCATCCATGCTCGAATAATAGATAACCAGTCTGTTTTAGGTAAGCTTTCGCCTGCCCTGCAATTTTCTCAATATCAGCCAGCCCATCAAGCGCTGCTACAAGTGCAGTACTGGGCTCACAAAGCAAAGCTTCCAGATGGGGGTCGTCAGCAGCCACATAAGGCGGATTACTGACAATCAGGTCAAATTTTTCCGGGGGTAACGCTGCGCACCAGTCTCCCTCCAGCAGGGTGACATTGTGTAAACCCAGCGCCAAACGATTAGTTTCGGCCACCGCTAAAGCTCCCGCCTGCCGGTCAGTACCTATGACCTGCCAGTTAGTTCGCTCACTGGCAACCGCCAATGCAATAGCACCACTGCCAGTACCCAGATCCGCCAACCGTATAACACGGTCTGCGTCCAACAACTTCAACACCACCTCAACCAACAGCTCGGTTTCCGGCCGGGGTATCAAGGTAGCAGGGCTAACTTTAAGCTTCAGAGACCAAAACTCCTGATATCCCAGCAGGTAGGCCACAGGCTGACCCCGTTTACGACTATCTAGCAGGTGATCATAATCGAGCTCTTGCGTTGCTGTAAGAAGGGCTTCTGGCCAGGTATAAAGCCATGTTCTTTCACGCTCCATCGCTGCAGCCAGGAGCAGCTGTGCATCCAGCTGCGGGGTACGGCTAAACTCCTTCAGCTCTGAGGAACGCCTGAGCGCTTCGCCAACCCGTATTACCATAATTAATGCGCTGAATCATCCGAGGCCAGAGCCGCCAACTGTTCGGCATGATGCTCATTAACCAGCGCCTGAACCACCAGATCAATATCACCTTGCATAATTTCAGCCAGTTTATAGAGGGTCAGGTTGATCCTGTGATCGGTCACGCGGCCCTGAGGATAATTATAGGTACGGATACGTTCTGACCTGTCACCAGAACCCACTAAACTGCGGCGCTGATCAGCCTGTTCTGACTGCTGTTTCTCCTGCGCACTGCTAAGCAATTTGGCCTGTAATAGTGACATAGCTCGGGCCTTATTCTTATGCTGGGAGCGTTCATCCTGGCACTCGACCACGACACCCGATGGAATGTGGGTAATTCGTATAGCAGAATCTGTTTTGTTAACATGCTGACCACCCGCTCCGGAGGCACGAAAAGTATCGATGCGCAGGTCATTCTTATTGATCTCTATCTCTTCAACGGTATCAGCTTCTGGCATAATGGCAACGGTGCAAGCTGAGGTGTGGATACGCCCCTGAGACTCCGTCTCCGGTACACGCTGCACCCGGTGAACTCCAGATTCAAATTTCAAATTCGCATAGGCATCACGACCTACTACCCGCGCAATGATCTCTTTATATCCACCATGCTCACCCTGATTTTGACTGGTTATCTCAACTTTCCAACCTCGCTTTTCAGCGTAACGCAGATACATACGGAATAGATCACCGGCAAAAATAGAGGCTTCATCACCGCCGGTTCCGGCGCGTATTTCAAGAAAGGTGTTGCGGTTATCATTGGGATCTTTGGGCAACAACAGTAGCTGCAACTCTGCTGTCAGATTATCGATACAGCCCTGAGCAATGCCGAGTTCCTCCTGAGCAAGCTCACGCATCTCGGCATCACCATCATTCAATAATTCCTGCGCTTCAAGAAGATTCTCACCTGCCTGTTCATATCGGGAAAAACAGTTGACCACCGGTTCAATTTCAGCATATTCCTTGGAGTATTCTCGAAATTTGTCCTGGTCTGATATCACCAGGGGATCACTCAGTAATACCCCAAGTTCTTCATGGCGATCCTTCAGGTATTCCAGTTTTCTAATAATAGATGCTTTCATTAATGACTCTTTTTATTCTGCTGTAGCTCTGATAATTCAAACAGTTCATGTGCAAAATCCAGCAGCTCAGCACGCCCTTCGGATGAGGCTTTCTTGAGTTGCACACTCGGAGAGTGGATCAACTTGTTGGTCAGAGCTTTTGCAAAATAGGCCAGCACCTCTTCCGGCGCCTGCCCTCTGCCCAGCTGCCTGAGTGCTTTTTCCAGCTCTGTGTCACGAATACTTTCAGCACGCTCTCGATAAGCTTTCAGCGTACCCACAGCCTCCAGCGCCCTAAACTCCCTGGCAAGGTTTTCTACGCCCTGCTCTATCAAGGTTTCCGCCTCCAGTGCGGCCCCCTGACGAGATTTGATGTTTTCATCAATCACCTGTTTGAGGTCATCAACTGAATACAGATAGACATCATCCAGGTTGCCTACCTGGGGTTCAATATCCCGTGGGACAGCAATATCTACCATATACATGGGCTTGTGCTTACGCAATTTTAGTGCGCGCTCTACAGCACCCTTCCCCAGGATAGGTAGCTGACTTGCCGTTGATGCAATGATGATATCTGCATGGACTAGCTCTTCCGGAATATCAGAGAGCAGCACTGCCCTGGCACCGAAATTTTTTGCCAACTCCTGGGCACGCTGCAGGGTTCTGTTGGCAACCACCATCTGCTCCACACCGCTGCGTTTAAGATGCCTTGCCACCAGGTCAATGGTGTTGCCCGCACCTATCAATAAAGCCCTGGTTTTCGCCAGGTCAGCAAATATATGCTGAGCCAAACTAACCGCTGCGTAGGCAACCGATACGGGATTTTCACCAATTGCGGTTTCAGTGCGCACCTGTTTGGCCACGGAAAAGGTACTCTGAAACAATTTACCCAGATACTGGCTCACTGTTTCAGCAGCGCGGGAAACTGCATAGGCTGACTTCATCTGACCCAGAATTTGTGGCTCACCCAACACCATAGAATCCAGACCGCTGGCCACACGCATCACATGGCGGACCGCTTCATTATCCGTATATAGATAGCTGCACTCTGTGACCTGCTGACAAGAGAGGGCATGGTGGTCGCTCAGCCAGCGCAACAGATTTTGCTGAACCTCAGGCCCGCCTACACAATAGAGCTCTGTTCTGTTACAGGTTGAAAGAATAACGATCTCTTTCAGGTTCAGTTCCCGCTGCGCTTCACGCAGAGCGTCCTGCATAGCTTCAGGCGCAAAGGCAACCTGTTCCCTCAGCTCTAACGGTGCTGTTTTATGATTGATCCCAAGCGCCAAAAAACCCATTGAAACGTAAAATTTCCTGATACCTTACAAAAGAAGGGCAAGTATATAGAAAGGGTACACTGAGGTGCTATTCATATACAAAATAAAACTTTTACCATACCGCCTGTATTATTACGTCCAACCAAGCATAACGAGATGAATCAGCATAACTATTTCATAAAATCTATGTAGCCAAAATTGGAAATTACATTTAACACCCGCTAATATACTTCGGCACGGATCGAATTTATGACTATTGGATAGTTTCAACAATACGATGCGGACATTAACTTTATTACGACTTACCTGTGTAATTTTGGTACTGCTGTTTGCCAGCGGCTGCAACAGCATGCTCCGTTCCGCAACGAGCAATCTTGCTGACAACCTTTCCAGCGCCATTTTCAATAGTGATGATTTGACGACTGTTGAACGGGGGCTACCGGCCTATCTACTACTACTGGACGGGCTTATTCAGGACAACCCAAAAAACCCAGAGCTACTGCAAACTGCAGCCAACTTAAACGGCGCATACGCCAGCGTATTTGCCAGCAACAAAGAGCATGCCAAAAAACTGGCCAGCAAGTCCCTTAATTATGCGTTATCTGCTGCATGCCTGACAAACCAACAGGCTTGCGGTGCACAACTGCTTAGCTATGATCACTTTGACCAGACAATCACCTCTTTTAATAAAGAGCAGCTGGCCTCGCTGTATACACTGGGTGCCTCCTGGGGAAACTATATCGAAATCAACCGTGATAACTGGGACGCCATAGCTGAAATTGGCCGTGTACAACTGATTATGGAGCGAGTAGTTGAATTGGACGAACGCTATAAAGCAGGGACTGCGCTTATCTATCTTGGCAGCATGTCCACGCTTTTACCATCAGCAAGCGGTGGCAAGCCGGAACAGGGCCGCCGCCTTTTTGAACGCGCCATTGAATTATCATCAGGTCAGAACCTGATGGCAAAAGTCATCTACGCTCGACGTTATGCACGGCTGCTCTTCAAAAGGAAACTACATGACCGCCTATTGAAAGAGGTGTTGTCTGCCAAAAATGAAGGGGCCGGGCTGATCCTATCCAACACCCTGGCAAAAAAACAGGCTAAAGAACTTCTAAACAACGCAGATGACTACTTCTAAAACCACCACATAGCTACCAGCCTGATCAAAAGACCAGACGATGCGCAAGGAGGGGGATTTACTGACCGGGAAGGAACAACAAGCAACGCCGCATGGTCTGATTTTAGATGCAACCCAAAAGAACGGGGCCATTTCTCCCAACTCCGTGTTAACAGACCACAAGCTACAACTGCACGAACCATCAACTTAATAGCGTCAGGAGGCTATCAATTGCAACAACTCAAATTCACCGTTTTTACTCTTTTATTGTTAATTAATTTTCCCGCGCAGGCGCTGGCACTTAAAATAGCCACCATCGTTCCGGATGGTTCAACCTGGATGAACCAGATGAAAGCTGCTGCGGCTGAAATCACTGATCGCACCGAACAGCGGGTTAAATTTAAATTTTATCCGGGCGGGGTCATGGGTGATGATAAGACAGTATTGCGCAAGATGCGTATCGGCCAACTTCATGGCGGAGCGATGCAA
The DNA here is from genome assembly GCA_964473915.1 of uncultured Pseudomonadales bacterium. Lineage (GTDB taxonomy): Bacteria > Pseudomonadota > Gammaproteobacteria > Pseudomonadales > IMCC2047 > CAYYRK01. The sequence goes on along the minus strand of CAYYRK010000041.1, from coordinate 10,892 downwards.
TCCGGCGGTTTATCTGCTTATTATCCTGACAGCCAGATATACAGCCTGCCGCTTAAATTTCGCTCCCTGGATGAGATTGATTATGTACGATCAAAAATGGATTCCACTCTCATCAAGGGTTTTGAAGAGAGTGGTTTCATTACTTTCGGCCTCAGTGAAGCGGGTATGGCCTACGCCATGTCCAAAACACCCACCCAAACACTAAAAAAGCTGCGCAGCTTAAAAGTCTGGGTTCCAGATAATGACCCCATGGGCATCAGCGCCATGAAATCCTTTGGCATCCACCCGATCCCCCTACCTGTCGGGGACGTGCTCACTGGGCTGCAAACCGGGCTGATCAATGCCGTAATCTCGCCACCCATCGCCGCTATCGCCCTGCAGTGGCACAATCAAGTCAAGTATATTGTGGATATGCCTCTGTTCTATACCTACGCAGTACTGGCTATTGATAAGCGGGCTTTCAACAGGATGACCCTGGCAGATCAACAGGTAGTAAGGGCGGTGATGGGCCAAACCTTTCTAGACATCGATAAACAGAACCGGGCCGATAATATTGCAGCTATGTCCACCCTCACCAAACAGGGCATTCAGATGCTCACACCAGAACAAAAAGAGCTTCAAAAACTGTATACAAAAAGTGAGCAGGCCACCCTTGACCTGCTAAACAAAGATCTGATCACCCAACCCATACTGGATCAGCTCAACACTATTTTGGAAGAATACCGCAGCAACCACTGACTCATGCATCCCAAAAACAGGTTACATAGGGCAGCCAAGCTGATTCGTTTATTGGAAGCCATTGAGGATGGGTTGCTGGTCAGCTTGCTGCTATTTATGCTAGCGCTGGCCATCACCCAGATCGGCCTGCGTAATTTTTTTGACAGTGGGCTGCTTTGGGCTGATTCATTGTTGCGGGTGCTGGTACTCTGGGTGGGCCTGCTAGGTGCCATGATGGCCAGCCGCAAGGGCTCGCACATCAATATCGACCTGCTTACCCGGTTTGCCAGTGGGCACGCCAAATGGGTGCTATCAGGCATCAGCTCTGCGGTCACAGCAGCCATTAGCCTGCTGCTAGCCTGGCATAGTTATCTGTTTGTACAGATGGAAGCCGCTAACGGCCTGATCGCCTTTGCGCAGATTCCCTACTGGGCTCTTGAAGCGATTCTCCCACTGGCCTTCCTCGTCATTGGGCTACGCTATACCGCTCTGGCCTGGCATACTTTTTATTATAGACAGGCCCTGAATCAATACCCCAAAGGACAGCTATGAGCGCCACGCTGCTGATAACACTACTTGTGCTCTTTGCGCTAATGGGCACACCGCTTTTCGCCATTATCACAGCAGCAGCTATGCTCGGTTTTTACTATGCTGATATCGATCTGATCGTCATCGCCATTGAGCTCTACCGGATCGTTGACACCCCCTTGCTGATCGCACTCCCTTTCTTTACTTTCGCTGGCTACCTGCTGGCCCAAAGCAACACCTCACAACGTCTGGTAAGCGTAACCCAGGCGCTGTTTGGCTGGATGCCCGGCGGACTCGCAATCGTTGCCTATGTCACCTGCGCTTTTTTTACCGCTTTTACTGGCGCATCGGGGATCACAATCGTTGCGATCGGGGCACTGCTGTTGCCAGCGTTGATTCAGGCGGGTTACTCGGAAAAATTCTCCCTGGGGCTGGTGACCGCATCGGGTAGCCTGGGGCTACTACTTGCACCATCGTTGCCACTGATCCTTTACGGCATCATCGTACAGCAGCTCAATATTGGGCAAACAGTGGAGATCAAGGATCTCTTTATTGCGGGGATAGGTCCCTCATTGCTAATGATCCTTCTGCTATCCGGCTGGGCTGCCTGGCACACCAGAGGCAACAAAATCCCCACCCGCAAAATCAGTGGTGATCAGGTGATTGCTGCGCTATCCGAAGCCAAATGGGAGCTACCCCTACCCTTAGTGATCCTTGGCGGCATATACAGTGGTTTTTTTGCCATTTCAGAAGCCGCTGCGGTTACAGCCCTTTACTTACTTCTGGTGGAGGTTTTTGTCTATCGGGAAATACCCTTAAAAAAGCTGCCCGCTGTCATCCGCGACAGCATGATGATGGTAGGCGGTATTTTACTGATTCTGGGGGTTTCATTAGCATTTACCAATTTCCTGGTGGATGCCGAAATCCCCATGCTGCTATTCAATATCATCCAACAACATATCAGCAACAAATTTACCTTTTTAATACTACTGAATATTATCCTTTTGCTACTGGGCGCGATTTTAGATATTTTCTCTGCACTGATTATCATGGTTCCACTGCTACTGCCTGTCGCCATACACTATGATATCCATCCAGTACATCTGGGCATCATATTCCTTGCCAATATGCAGATCGGATACCTAACACCACCCGTTGGCATGAACCTGTTTATTGCCAGCTACCGTTTCCACAAGCCAATAACCGAACTTTACCGAGCCTCGTTCCCCTTTATTGCCGTGCTGCTACTAGCACTGGTCATCATTACTTACTGCCCTATTTTGACCCTGGGAATGATTTCGTAATAAATGCGTTTCTACGCTGTCCAACATCATGAGTAGTTAGTACAGCAAGACAATAATCACCTGTTATGGGTTCTTATTATGGTGGGTTATTCTGTTTTCAAACAGGGTAGAAAGCAAGATGGTGCTCACACCACGAGTTCATTTTGCGAGACTTTATGTTTTATGGATGGCTAAAACGAATAGCTCGTATAAAATAGATGCAATGAAACAGATTCGAACCTTTACCAGCCTGATCGCAACCCTGCTTCTGTGCGGTTGCGTAGCAAGCCCACCCACCAATAGGATGGAAAAATCTCCGCTCCCGGCCGATCATGCCAGGCAGAAACAGCCTGAACAAGCGTTACCACCTGCCTCCTTCGAAGCAGAAACACTCTACTCACTACTAGTGGCGGAATTGGCCGGAAAAAGAAAACGCCATGACATTCTGCTTGTCGGCTACATGAATCAGGCTGAAAAAACCCGTGACCCTGGCATTGTTGAACGCGCAACACGCTTAGCGATCTGGCTCAAAGCAGATCAAGCCGCTCTTAAATCAGCCGAGCTCTGGACTGAAATAGAGCCTGATAGCGAAAAAGCCAAACAGGCGCTGACAGCACAACTGGTGAAGGCTGGGCAATTCAATAAAGCGATGCGGCTTCTTGAGCAAGTTCTGGAGTCTGGCGGATGGGCTAACTTCGAATACCTGGCGGTCAATAGTAAGGGCATCAGCCCAGGCCAACGTAATGAACTGATTGTCCAGTTTGACCAATTATTACAAAAAAACCCAAAACACGCCGGTCTACTCTTCGGCAAAACCGTGCTTCTACAGATGAACGGGCGTATCGATAAAGCCCTGGAAACCGCCTGGGAACTCGACCAGATCAAGCACGATACCCATAGTATTTTGCTCACCGCCAGATTGCTGCACCAGCAGGGAAAGACCAAGCAAGCGCTGCAACAACTTGAAGATGCGCTTCATACCAACCCTGACGATGACCGCATCAGGTTGTTATATGCGCAGATGCTGGTAGAAAAAAGAGAGTATCCGCAAGCCCAGAAAGAGTTCGACATCCTGGTAGATAAAACCCCAGACAATCACCAACTGAGAATGACCCTGGCGCTGATAACAATAGAGAACGGCCTGTTTAAGGCAGCAAAGAAGCATCTTAATCAGCTACTCCTGCAGGAGCCGATGGCAGCTGATGCCCACTACTATCTCGCACAAATTGCAGAGCGGGAAAAAGAGATCGAGCTTGCAGTAAACCATTACAGCAGGGTAACCCGTGGCGATAAAAGCATGGCTGCCCACGCAAAACTGTGGGCTCTTCTGCTGGAAACCGGACAACTCGATAAAGCACAGAAACTTTTTGCCGCCTCCAGAGCGGCCAATAGTGAAAAAGCAAACGCTTTATATCTTATGGAAGCCGATCTTTTATCCAGGCAGGGTTTGACGGCGCAGGCATTAGCACTACTCAATGAAGCACTGGAGCGCTCTCCCCAAAATTTGAATCTCTTATATGGGCGCGCCATGATAGCGGAAAAACTGAATGATCTTGGCGCCCTTGAACGTGATTTGCGAACCATACTAAACATTGAGCCTGATAATGCCATGGTACTCAATGCGCTGGGTTATACACTTGCCGACCGAACCGACCGCTATCAAGAAGCTCTGGATTTAATCACCCGGGCTAACGAACTCAAACCCAATGACCCCGCCATTACTGATAGTCTGGGCTGGACGTTATTCCGACTGGGGAATTATCCAAAAGCGATCCAGCTGCTGGAAAGAGCTCTAGCCAGCTACCCTGACCACGAAATTTCAGCGCACCTGGGCGAAGCCCTCTGGATGAGTGGTGATCACAAACGAGCGGAGCAGGTTTGGCAGGACGCTCTGGAGCGTGACCCGAGTAGTGAGATTCTCAACCGTGTAATTAAGCGACTCAATCCTGAGCAGATCAGGTGAACCCACTCTCTTCTCAGCGTGGCATACTGCTTGTGCTACTCGCCACAGTGTGGCTGTTGAACGCCTGTAGCGTTGCTCCGCATAGAGAGAGCCTGCCAGGCAAGACAATCAACCCTGAAGAAATAACCCATTGGCAGATTATTGGAAAAATCGCGTACCGCTCACCGGAAAGAAACTCCAGCGGACGCCTACGCTGGAAACAGCAAGATAGCCAATTCAACATCGGGTTGTCTGGGCCGCTGGGCAGGGGTGTTATGAACATATCCGGCACACAGCAGGAGGCTCTGATCGAAATCACGGGGCAAGAGAGCTATCACACCACCGAACCAGAACGAACCTTGAGGGAGCAAACAGGTACAGATATCCCCCTAAACGCACTATTGTATTGGATACGCGGCATACCTGCACCCAACCAGGCATCGCACTATCAACTCGATACTGTAGGGCGAAACATCAACATGAAACAGGCTGGCTGGAACCTTGAATACAGCAAATATCGGGCCGTCAATGGATTTTGGCTACCCGGGAAGATCAGCATCCGCAAGCAAGATAAATTACTATTGCTGGTGATTAACCAATGGATTCTACCCAATAACAGTGCTCAATTCAGGTAACCGGACAAAGCCCCTATGACCCTAGAGCTGACACTGCCCGCTCCCGCCAAATTAAATCTGTTGCTAAATATCGTAGGCCAACGCCCAGATGGTTATCATAATCTACAAACTCTGTTTCAATTTATCGATTACTGCGACGAGCTTGTATTTGAGCTGCTTGACAATACCCAGATAATCCTGACCAGCGAACTGGCCCAGGTTGCAACGGAGCACAATCTTATTTATCGAGCAGCACGGCTACTCCAGCAGGCAACAGGCACAGCCTGTGGGGCTCGTATCTCAATGAATAAAAAGATCCCTATGGGCGCTGGCCTGGGTGGCGGCAGCTCCAATGCCGCAACCACTCTAATAGGACTAAACCAACTATGGAACACGCAGCTTAGTTTGTCCGCACTGGCCGAGCTGGGACTTGAACTTGGCGCCGATGTACCGGTATTTGTACATGGGTGTGCTGCCTGGGCGGAAGGTGTGGGGGAGCAACTCACCGCCGTTGAATTGCCTCAGCCCTGGTTTCTGGTTATCACCCCGGATTGTCAGGTATCAACAAGAGATATTTTTTGCCATAAGGAATTGACACGAAACACTGCAACCATCACAATAGCGGCCGCTTTGCAGCACGGTGGAAGCAATGACTGCGAACCACTGGCCAGAAGGCTTTATCCAGAGATAGATGAAGCACTTCAATGGCTTAATAATTTTGCAGATGCAAGCATGACGGGTACGGGTTCCAGCCTGTTTGCCAGGTTTGAAACTCGAATAGCAGCTGAAGAGGTACTGGCCAACCCATCCTGTCGATGGAAAGGCTTTATTACCCGCGGGCTTAACTTGTCACCCTTGCATAATATTGCAAAAATAAGCACCGTGCTGACGTAACAAAATATTGGGGTGTAGCCAAGCGGTAAGGCACCGGTTTTTGGTATCGGCATGCGCAGGTTCGAATCCTGCCACCCCAGCCATTTCACAGATCTGTTAACACGACCCACCAGAAAGGCAGACGACATTGGCCGCTAATCTTACACTTTTTACTGGTAACGCAAACCCGGAACTTGCCAAAAAGGTAGCTGAACACCTGGGCATTGCCATGGGCAAGGCCGACATTGGCCAGTTCAGTGATGGTGAAATATCCACAGAAATCCACGAAAATGTCCGCGGCAAGGACGTCTTCATTATTCAACCCACCTGCGCGCCAACCAATGACAACCTGATGGAGCTGCTGGTCATGGTTGATGCGTTACGCCGCTCATCAGCACAACGCATCACCGCAGTGGTACCCTATTTTGGCTATGCCCGACAGGACCGGCGCGTACGCTCTGTCCGCGTGCCCATCAGTGCTAAGGTCGTGGCCGACATGATGGATGCCGTAGGAATTGATCGTGTATTAACCATTGACCTGCACGCAGAGCAGATTCAGGGTTTTTTCAGCTGTCCGGTAGATAATATCTATGCATCGCGTGTACTGATTGACCATGCAGAATGTCAGCATTACAAAAATATAGTGGTCGTCTCACCCGATGTTGGCGGGGTAGTCAGAGCCAGAGCACTAGCCAAACAACTGAATAGTGATTTGGCCATTATTGACAAGCGCCGCCCAAGGGCCAATGACGCCCAAGTCATGAACATTATCGGGGATGTAGAAGACAAGACCTGCGTCCTGATCGATGATATCGTCGATACAGCCGGCACACTTTGCAAGGCCGCTGAAGCACTCAAGGAGAAGGGTGCATTCAAAGTCGTTGCCTATTCAACACATGCTGTATTGTCCGGTGCTGCTGTAGATAACATCCAGAAATCACACCTGGATCAACTGGTTGTCACAGACACCATACCGCTAAGCAAAGAAGCTCAAAACTGCGAAAAAATTTATCAACTCAGTATTTCCGCACTGCTGGCCGAGTCTGTCAGACGGGTTTGCAACGCTGAATCAGTAAGCGCCCTGTTTCAATAGAAACAAGGCATTAATCACCCCTGTGGTTTTGGTCGAGAAACCTCAGGGGTTTATTTTTAGATGAGGTAATCAAAATGAGCAATGAATTTACACTAAACGCTGAAGTCCGAGAAACGAAGGGGAAAGGTTCGAGCCGCCGCCTACGTCGACTGGAAGGTAAAATACCCGCCATTATTTACGGCGGTAAAGGCAAAGAGCCTGCAAACATCACACTGCTTCACAAAGAGCTTGTAAAATCCACAGAAAATGAAGCCTTCTTCTCGCACATTATTACACTCAATATTGGCAAGAAAGAGGAACAGGTCATTATAAAAGACCTGCAACGTCACCCTGCGAAACTCCAGTTTCTACACGCTGATTTTTTGCGTGTAGACAGTGACGTTGCCATCACTGTTCATGTCCCGCTACACTACATCAACGAAGAGGACTGCGACGGCGTCAAGCTGCAGGGCGGCGTAGTCTCCCATACTTTGATTGAAGCAGAAGTGTCTTGTTTACCAGCTGATCTGCCAGAATACATTGAAGTCGATATGATCGATGTTGAGATGGATCAGATTATCCATCTGTCAGACCTCAAATTGCCAAACGGTGTGCAACTGGTTGCCCTGACCCATGGCGAAGGTCACGACCTGCCAGTCGCAGCAATACACGCACCAAAACGTGTCATTGAAACCACAGAAGATGAAGCCGCACCAGCCGATGCTGATACAGCAGCAGAATCTGGCGACGAAGCGAGCGAATAAGAGCTGAGCTGGGCTTAACTAACAGCCATCGACTCAATACCATGACAGCTCGCTTGCAACTTATTGTAGGTTTGGGGAACCCAGGCCTACAATATGAGCACACCCGCCACAATTCCGGGGCTGACTTCGTCACCGAACTGGTTAGCGGGTCTGGCGGCCAGCTTAAACCACAGAACAAATATTTTGCACTGCACGGGGCGATAAATACTAACGAAAATATCGTGCACTGCATTATACCAACCACCTACATGAACCGCAGCGGCCAGGCCGTTGGAGCGATAGCCCGTTTTTACAAGATTGCACCTGAATCAATTTTAGTAGCCCATGACGAACTGGACCTACCGGTCGGTACTGCACGCTTTAAGCTGGGTGGTGGGCATGGCGGGCATAACGGACTTCGTGACATTATCAATCATCTGAGCAGCAATAACTTCTATCGGCTTCGGTTAGGTATAGGTCACCCGGGCTCAAGCAAAGATGTCATCAATTATGTACTAAAAAAGGCCTCCGTTTCAGATCAAACACTCATCAAGTCTGCAACTGAGGAAGCCATCTGCTTACTCCCGGAGCTGATTAGTGGCAACTGGAGCAAGGCGCAAACACTGATGAACGGATTCAGGGCAAAATAACCACCAACAGAGACTAACAAATATGGGTTTTAACTGTGGCATTGTCGGCCTACCCAATGTCGGCAAATCAACCTTGTTTAACGCTCTTACCCGGGCAAAAATCGGCGCGGAAAACTTCCCCTTCTGTACCATAGACCCTAATACCGGCATTGTACCCATGCCGGACCCCCGACTAGACCAGCTTGCAGAAATAGTCCAACCCCAAAAGTGCATCCCCACCACCATGGAATTTGTGGATATAGCCGGGCTGGTAGCAGGCGCATCAAAGGGCGAAGGTCTTGGCAATCAGTTTCTGGCAAACATCCGTGAAACCGATGCTATAGCACATGTAGTGCGCTGCTTTGAAGATGAAAATGTTATACATGTTGCCAACCAGATAGACCCCGCTGCCGATATTGAAGTAATCAATACCGAACTGGCACTGGCCGACCTTGAAAGTGTTGAAAAACAGTTGCAACGCCTGGTACGAACCGCCAAGGGCGGGGACAAAGATGCTATCCGCCAACAAGCCTTGCTTGAAAAAATACTACCGCACCTTAACGAAGCACAGGCGGTGCGAACTCTAGAAGTAACAGATGAAGAGCGCTTCGAGATCAAAGAATTTAATCTACTGACTAGCAAGCCAACTATGTACATCGCCAATGTTGATGAAAGCGGTTTTGAAAACAATCCTCACCTGGATGCAGTCAGGGCCATCGCCGACCAGGAAGACGCCGTAGTTGTAGCCATATGCAGCCAACTGGAAGCCGAAATTGTCGAGCTTGAAGAAGATGAAAAAATAGAATTTTTGGCCGATATCGGCATAAATGAACCCGGTTTAAATCGTGTTATTCGAGCGGGCTACCAACTGCTAGGACTACAAACCTACTTCACCGCTGGGGTTAAGGAGGTGCGAGCCTGGACAGTCAAAATTGGCGCAACGGCACCAGAGGCAGCTGCGGTAATCCATACTGATTTTCAAAAGGGTTTTATCCGCGCAGAGATCACCGCCTACGACGACTTTGTTGCCAATAACGGTGAGCAGGGTGCCAAAGAAGCGGGCAAATGGCGCCTCGAAGGCAAGGATTATATTGTTCAGGATGGAGATATCATCCACTTCAGATTTAACGTCTGAAAACATCGCCAATTTCACTGATTAAGAGCCTCTGAATACTTGACATTAATGGGTGAAAACGCCAAAATTCGCCCCCTCGTGGCTACGTAGCTCAGCTGGTTAGAGCACAGCATTCATAATGCTGGGGTCGGTGGTTCAAGTCCACCCGTAGCTACCATAAAATCAAAGACTTGCATTATTGCAGGTCTTTTTTATGCTTCAGATTTGACTACGTTTTGCCTACGAAGTCTCCCATAAACACCATAATGAACTACCCCGCAGCAAGCTGACGGGGTATCGGCACCATTCTTCTAGAACAATGCTAATTGATATCCGGACTCAAGCATCGCAGCATACGGCCGCATTTGAGCCCATCGTTAAGCCATTTTTTGATAGTGATGAAAATCCTGGATTGCCTTAAGCTCGTTCTCCTCTATTTGCTGCGCCTTGTATAAGTCCCACCGGACCTGTAGGTTAAGCCAAAAATCAGCAGAAACATTGAAGAACCGGGCAAGACGCAAAGCAGTACTTGGAGTAACGCCACGCTTTTGGTTCACCAACTCGTTAACGCGCTGATAAGGCACATGGATTGCGTCAGCTAGACCTCGTTGAGTAATTTTCATTGGAGTTAAAAACTCCTCAAGAAGCATTTCACCTGGATGAGTGGGCACTCTGTGTGTAGGTATGCGAACCATAATGTCACCCCTAGTGGTAATCTATAACCTCTACATCAAAAGGGCCGTTGTCCCCCCATTTGAAGCAAATGCGATATTGTTGATTAATGCGGATACTATACTCACCGCTACGATTGCCAGATAAAGCTTCAAGTCTATTACCGGGCGGCACTTTAACTTCTTCCAGTGTAATCACTGAATCAAGCTGATCGAGCTTTCTTGTTGCAACGCGCCACAGGGATTGAGGGCAAGATTTCCTGGCCTGCTTTGAAGCAATACCATTGAAGATATCCTCTGACGCCTTGTCTTTAAATGATACAATCACGCGAACATGATAGCATGGATGTCATGCTACGACAAAAAGCTTAATGCTTTGGGCTAAGGGGCCAAAGCATTCATAATGCTGGGGTCGGTGGTTCAAATCCACCCGTAGCTATCATATCAAGGGGTCGCATTACCTTCGGGTAGTACAAGCCTGTTTTCTATCTTTTTCTAACAAGAAGAGACCTTTGCACGAGAGCCATTTTGCTCCCATACTGTGTTAAAAACGTGTTCAATCGTTCATTTACAACTGTAAACTCCCTCTTTGCGCGCTTTTTTGCCTTGCCTGGAATCAAAATCATCTCTCGTGCAAAGGTCTCACTTAGCTTCATTTACCGCATAGTATCTCCAGGCTAAAGCGCGCAATTCCACCCATAGCTAC
>CAYYRK010000040.1:7143-17237 GCA_964473915.1 uncultured Pseudomonadales bacterium | reverse complement strand
TTAATGACAGCCCCTAACCAAAATTATTTAACAGCCAGGCAACCATAACTACCTGAGGCACTGTCAGCAGCGGCAAAAACAGGGCTATTTTCCAGGACCGTGTGGTATCTTTGATTGACATTATCTCCGTGTAGTCCGTGGCAACCCCGGTCATGAGAAAAGCAAAGCTGTTTCCCGGCGCACCCGCTCTGGTCATCAGGTCAGCTGCGATGGGGGTAGAGCCTTCAGAGCATACCTCTATAATGGTTGCGGCCAGGAGGGTCAGCCCAAGCCCGGCCAGTGTGGGGCCAAACAGCGCTTGATAGGTATCGATCTCAACAAAAGTTCTGACTAAAGAGGCCAGCACCACGCCAAAGAGCAACCAGCGCAATACCATACGTGAACCTTTGACACCCTCCCATAACATGGTTGCGATCAATGCCGTTGAAAATTCCACCTCCTTTAACTGCTTACGCGCCTGCATCCAGAAAGAAAAATCCTCTGGAAGGTCTGTCTGGTGCGGGTTGGCAGGAAGTGTTTTGTTGGCGACCAACAGGTCAAACAGCCTTCCTGAAACCAGAGCGATCAGCGCAGAGAGCAGAATGAAGGCCATGGTCCATGGCAGACCTACCAGCGCAATAAGAATAAGGGTTAATGACAGTGAGTTCCAGGGACTGGCAATCAGAAAAGCCATCACCTGACCAAGGCTGGCGCCACGATTATAGAGTTGCATGCCCACCATCAATATCCCGTGGCTACAAAGATCCAACAGCAATCCGGCCAAAGTAGCCCGCCATAAACCCTGCCAGCTACCGCCCTTACCAAGCAGAGATATCACAAAATGTTGGGGAATACGGCCAAGAATGCCCACAAATATGGCTGCTAAAACCATACTCCACCACATAGTATTGATCAGCTCAAATATTGAGCCTGTCAGGTGGCCAAGCCATGGAATACTCTCTGTCATATCAAAAAACAGTGCCATCAAATAACCAAGAGTAACGGCAGTAGCTGAGCCCCATAACAGCCAGTCAAATCGATGAGAGCTGCCAGTTTCACAGCAACTTGAACTGGCAGTGTCCATTTTTGTTGTACTGCAGCAAGAGGGTTGTGTAGGCACTGCTGCTTTTGGCTCTGGCGAGCCACTGGCAGATCTGTTTGATTTTGAATTACAACAATCAGACATGTTTATTCCTGAACGGGGTGGTAACTCAATGATCGCATAGACAGGTTTTGATCGCTATTTTTTACAGAGGACAAACCAACCGTTGCCACCACAACCAATATTTAAGTGTATCGCGAACTGAAGGTATAAAAAGTATAATGGTGATCTTAATCTGATTTTTCTGATATTATTTTCAATCAGATCTATACTTTTTATTTGAGGACAATGAGTGCCCGTTAACCGACAGATGGAATCAAATTATGATTGATATTAATCCTGAAACGATAAGATTTATTATAGACAGAGCTCATGAGCTTCAGTCCGATGGGGACAGCATGTTCACGGAGCCCCAGGTTAACCCTTTGGAAGAGGAGCTTTTGGGCATTCGGGACACCCCTCAGTTTGACTCGACAGATACAGAGTTGAAGGTAGTAGTCAATGGTCTTGAGCCGGATCAGCAGCAGACGATTGTAGCGCTCATGTGGCTAGGGCGCGGTGATTTTTCTCTGAACGAGTGGGAGGAGGCCCTTGAAGCGGCCCGCGACAACTGGACCCCTCAAACTGCAGAGTATTTGACAGGAACCCCTTTGTTGGCAGATTATCTCTCCGAGGGGTTAGCGGTGCATGGCTATACAGAAGATTGACACGTGTGCCAAATAACCAAGCTGGCCGGGCAAAGGCGTTATTCTGTCTTTTGTGTAAACCAGGCAATCTGACAAAACCACGAATCGCTGAATTCTTTTAAGGGGGATTTGTGACGTGGGAGTTTTGCAGGGCATAAAAGACTCGCCATTAATTTAACCTATTGATTTAAAGACAAATTAAATGGTGCAGATTAACCAAGAACCCAGGCGACCTCTATCTGGATAAGTTCCTCTTCGAGCATCCAGGCTATTTAACTTGGCTAGCATCACTTTTCATCCAGATAAATATACTTATTGGTGCGCTCGTATCGAGCTAGCCTATTGAGGCTACTAACGCAGCTGAAAATAAACATGGGCTTTTTAAATATGAAAAAACTTATCGCAATTGCCCTGTTAACCTGTGCCTGCATATCGTGGGGCAGTACGGTTCAACAACAAAGTATCACCAAAATAGCCAATGGTGCTGCGCTTATTTTCGAAGGTAGTGTCGTTGGTATTCAGGCAGTCTATGAAAACAAGCGTATCTACACCCTGATAAATTTTAAAATTAGCGAAGTGATCAGTGGTGATTATGCGCAAAACCACATCCAGTTGAGATACCTTGGTGGACAGATCGGCAACCAGGCATTGAGAGTCAGTGAGATGGAGCTGCCTCCAATGGGTGAACAGGGTATCTATTTTGTTGAATCACTCGAGCACCCAGGTGTTCATCCGTTAATGGGCTGGGGACAGGGTCACTTTAAAATTGTGCGAAACCCACGAAGTGCAGACCTAGAAGTACAGACCTCAACCAACATGAAGATTTCAGCGGTGATGGCGAATCCAGCAGAGCCAACCAATGGCACAGGCATCAAAATAAACAGCCACGTTGCAAAAGGTGTTGTTCTTGCCAAAGGAAAGAGCGGATTTATCTCAGTTGGTGAGTTTAAAGACCAGATCAGAGGGTTGCTGGAATGAGACTGAGGTCACATAGTTTACAGCTGCTATTACTGCTACTCTACATCAGCTGCCCCTCTAGCAACGCCTATGTGGTCTCTGGAGAGTCATGGCCAAACAGCGGTGCATTAATGTCCGTTCATATTTCGGGTAACAGTAGTTCCGGAGTTACCTGGGATCAGGCATTTAGCGAAGCTGCCGCGCTCTGGACAGACAGCAGCAGTTTTATTTTTAACATTCAGAGAGTCCAGTCCCACCCCTGCGCCGGATATCTTCCACTTCAGTTTCCCGAAGATGGGCTTAATGGCACAGCTTTTCATACTGATGCCTGCGGGGATCCTTTTGGCAGTGGCGTGCTGGCGATCACTTTGACTCGATATTCTGGTGATAGCCTTATTGAAGCGGATATCGTTTTTAAACAGGATAAACCCTGGGATGTTTATAATGGCCCTTCCGGGTTCAGATTTGACAACGATTTTCGCAGAGTCGCTGCCCATGAACTGGGGCATGCACTTGGTTTAAGCCATGAGGAGGTTCAAGTATCTCTAATGGCGCCCTTGATAGCTGACATTGAGGCACCAACACAGGACGACCTGTCTGGAGTCGCTCTGCTTTACGGTGATCCAACCGCGCAAATTCTGCTGAATCTGGAAGAGCCTGTGGCTGACAAGCCGGTTAGCGGCGTATCCAACATTCGAGGCTGGGCTTTAGCAACCCATGGCGTTGAGCGAGTAGAACTCTATATCGATGCGAGGCTGGTAGCCACCCTCCCCTATGGAGGTTCCCGACAAGATGTAGCAGATAGTTTCCCCCTGTTTCCAAGTTCAGACAGTTCCGGATTTTCCATGACCCTGGCCTGGGGGTTGCTCTCACCGGGCGCACATACCGTAACGATACGGGTCTATGATATATTGGGTGACTTTGCGGAGCAGAGCAACGCCATCACTGTGGCATCATTTGCAAACCCCTTTATACAGGATTCAAGACAGATACAGATAGGGGGTAGTCTGGAGGTTCTGGATGCCAATAGCTTTCGACTGCCGGGTGTATCAGCCGATGGACAGACCTATGATATCACTCTGCAATGGCGCACAGAGTCACAAAAATTCGAGATAATAACTATTACACCCCGATAATTTTCTGGCAGATGGACACCCTCAAACGTCCTGATCCCGGCCTCCTGACCCAGCGGTATTTTAAGCCATGGGTCAAAAGGTCATCTTAGGAAAAGCCTCTTTTTTCATTCACAAAGAGACCTTTGCACGAGAGATGATTTTGGTTCCAGGCAAGGCAAAAATGCGCGCAAAGAGGGAGTTTACAGTTGTAAATGACCGATTGAGCACATTTTTAACACAGCATGGGGCGAAAATGGCTTTTGTGCAAGGGTCTCTCAAAACCGAACAAAAGCCGGGGCAGATAATATCTATTCGCCTATGAGATCAGTATGATTTTGGCAGGCCCAGAGCCCGCTCAGCCAAGTAACAAAGAATCAGCTGCGGGCTGATAGGTGCCAAACGATGAATCATACACTCTCGCAAATAACGCTCCACATGGAACTCCTTGGCATAGCCCATGCCCCCATGCGTCATCACCGCATTGGTACAGGCTTTAAAGGTAGCTTCTCCGGCCAGATATTTGGCTGCATTGGCTTCTTTGCCACACTCTTTGCCAGCGTCATAAAGAGCCGCTGCTCGAAACGCCATTAGGTTAGTTGATTCCAGCTCCGCCCAGGATGCTGCCAAAGGGTGTTGAATACCTTGATTCATGCCGATAGGCCGATCAAATACGATACGCTCCTTGGCGTAGTCTGCTGCGCGTTTTAGCGCACACCGACCCAGACCTACCATGGACGCCGAAATCAAGATTCGTTCCGCGTTGAGTCCGTGCAGGAGATAGCGAAAACCTTTGCCCTCTTCGCCGATCAGGTCCTCTTTTGGCACAGGAAGATCATCGATAAAAACCTGGTTGGAATCTACGCATTTTCGACCCATTTTATCGATGGGTCTAATATCACAATAATCACGATTTAAATCAGTATAAAACAGGGAGAGCCCATCGATGGGTTTCTCAGTTTCTGACTCAGCTTTTGTTCTGGCAATCAAAAGTATCTTGTTACACTGTTGGGCCGTGGAGCACCAGGTTTTTTCACCCTTAACAATATAGTGGTCACCATCGAGTACTGCGCGAGTTTTCAAGCGGGTTGTATCTAAACCTGTGTTAGGTTCTGTGACGCTAAAACAGGCAATATCTTCTCGTTTAATAATCGGTGGCAACCAGCGTTTCTTCTGCTCCTCTGTACCAAACACCACGACGGGGTTCAAGCCGAAAATGTTGATCGCTATTGAGGCGAACCCTGCATTTGCAGCACCAGATTCCGTGATCGCCTGAACCATGATGGCAGCTTCAGTAATCCCCATGCCACTGCCTCCATACTCTTCAGGCATGGCAATTCCCAGCCAACCCTTATCAGCGATTGTTCGACAAAACTCTTCAGGAAACAGGCCATCTGTATCTCTATCCAACCAATATTGATCATCAAAGCGCTCACATAATTTACTGATACTTTCCCTGATTAAAAGTTGTTCTGGGGTGAAATCAATACTCATGATTTTAATTCTCCTTTTATGGAACACGGATGCGTTCCCCGGTTTTTTTAATTAGTGTGATTATCTGATAGCGGAACCACTTGCTCCCTATTTCGCGAATCAGATCGTCAAAGTTGATCTCTTTTCCAACCTATTGCAGGTTGAAAGACCTACAAGAATATTTCACCATCAACTAATTTTTGCAACTCTTTTCTCAAAAACAAATTTTTGCCTACCTCCTGGTCAGACCTTTTACAGGGGAGCCTACACTAAGAGGTCAACGCATTGGTTTAATAACAGAACCACGCTGAAAGCGGCAGCAATTACGGGGTCATTATCGTTTCAAATATCAGCAGAGCAATCCTGTTTTACGCTGCTGCTATAAAAATTTCTATAGCCAGGCATCAGTCCTTTTTCAGCGTATCAAAATAGGGTATGGTGCGGCATTTAAACTCTCTTGCACCCAGCTAGGAGAACAGGCGCTGGCCCAGTGCTCTCTGACACAAAAAATACTGTTCGCTTTATGCCGTAGGCATGGACGATAATTGGCTGTGAATTATAAGAGCACCTCTCTCGGAAAGATGATCAGTCAACCGATTGATGCAGTAGCCAGCATCCCGGAAGCGTTAGCAACGATGGGGCTGACCCATCGTCATTTTATATTGATGAACCTAAGGAGATAAGATGGATATTTTAACCCCGGACCTCTGTGATGCCTACCCTGACCAGGTGAACGTTCTTGAACCCATGCTGTTCAATTTTGGCGGCCATAATTCTTTTAGCGGTAAAATTGTTACGGTTAAATGTTTTGAGGACAACTCGCTGGTCAAAGAGGCTGCTGGAAAGCCCGGCAAAGGCAAAGTGATGGTGGTTGATGGCGGCGGCTCCATGCGCCGAGCTCTGCTGGGAGATTTGATTGCGGAAAATGCGGTCAAAAATGGCTGGGAAGGTTTTGTAATCTACGGTTGTATTCGTGATGTAGATGCTATTGGAGCGCTTGAGCTGGGTGTTCAGGCCATGGCCGCTACCCCTTTGAAAACCGATAAACGTGGCATCGGTGATCTTAATATACCGGTGACTTTTGGTGGCATCACCTTCAACCCGGGTGAATATGTCTATGCGGATAATAACGGTGTTATTGTATCTGCTAACCGCCTGAAAATGCCCGGATAGTAAATAGCAAAAAAGCAAGATTTATCTGTGACAAATGAGTATCGCAAGCCATGAACCAACAAGCAAAGCACCTCTTTTCCTATCCAAAATATTGGGCGGAATGCTACGAAACCGCACCTTTTTTGCCGATGAGCCAAGCAGAGATGGACCAGCTAGGCTGGGACAGCTGCGATATTATCATCGTCACCGGGGATGCCTATGTGGATCATCCCAGCTTCGGCATGGCGGTTATCGGACGTTTTCTGGAGGCGCAGGGTTTCAGGGTCGGAATTATCGCCCAACCAGACTGGCGCAGCGCTAAAGATTTTTCCAGGCTCGGCAAGCCGAACCTGTTTTTCGGCGTCACCGGCGGCAATATGGATTCCATGATCAACCGATACACCGCAGATTTAAGATTTCGTAGCGATGATGCTTACACCCCCGGTGCCAAGGCAGGTATGCGCCCTGATCGGTCGATCGTCGCCTACAGTCAACGCTGCCGGGAAGCTTTTCACGATGTACCTGTGGTGGTGGGTGGCATTGAGGCCAGTTTACGACGGATTGCCCAGTATGACTATTGGAGCGATAAGGTCCGACGTTCCGCTCTGCTTGAATCAGGGGCCGACATCCTGCTTTACGGTAATGCCGAGCGCGCCCTTGCAGAGCTCGCGCATACCCTGGCGGCGGGTAAACCTATCAGTACGATCAAAGATCTTCGTGGCACCGCCGTGCTGCGAGATCACCCTCCCCAGGGTTGGACAGAGATTGATGCATCACGGGTCGACTGGCCAACAGATACCAATTTACTGGCAGAGTATGGGCAGAAAAACCCCTATCAACACAGCGCCCCTCAAGAACAGGAGCAGAACCTTAATATTATACCGCTGCCGTTACAGGGTAAACATCAGCTACAAACCCACAAAACCTGCGTACGCCTGCCCTCCTTTGAAAAGGTAAGTCGCGACTCAGTACTCTACGCCCATGCATCACGCATCTTGCACCTGGAATCCAACCCCTATAACGCCAGGGTGCTGGTACAGCGCCACGGCAAAAAGGACCTTTGGGTCAACCCACCCCCCATCCCCCTGCAAACCGACGAACTGGACGGGGTTTTTGATCTGGCCTATGCCCGGCGCCCTCACCCAGCCTATGGCGATCAACTCATTCCTGCCTATGAGATGATCAAGACCTCGGTCAATATCATGCGCGGCTGCTTTGGAGGTTGCACCTTCTGCTCCATTACAGAGCATGAGGGGCGTATTGTGCAGAATCGTTCAGAGGACTCAATTCTTAAGGAGATCGAGTCCATGCGTGACAAGGTGCCAGGTTTTACCGGAGCTATATCTGATCTGGGGGGACCGACTGCAAATATGTATCGGCTGCACTGCAAGGATCACAAGACACTTTCCAGTTGCAGACGCCTGTCCTGCGTCTATCCGGGTATCTGTAAAAATCTACAGACCGACCACCGTCACACCACACAACTGTATCGCAAGGCACGACAGTTAAAGGGGATCAAAAAGATCGCTATCGCGTCCGGGCTGCGCTATGACCTGGCGTTGCGTGATCCGGAATATATTCAGGAACTGGTAACCCACCATGTTGGCGGCTACCTAAAAATAGCCCCCGAACATACTGAACCAGGCCCATTGAAGCATATGATGAAGCCCAGCATTGACAGTTATCAGCAATTTAAAAGGCTGTTTGAGAAGTTTTCTCGAGAAGCGGGGAAAAAACAGTATCTGATCCCCTATTTTATAGCGGCCCACCCAGGTTGTGACACTGAGGACATGCTTAACCTGGCCAGTTGGCTCAAGCAGAATAATTTCAGAATTGATCAGGTGCAGACCTTCTATCCCTCCCCCATGTCGCTGGCAACCGCCATGTATTATTCCGGGCGCAATCCGTTACGCAGAATAAGTTACAAAAGCCCCCGCTTGCACGTGCCTAAAAAACTGGAAGAAAGACGCCTGCAAAAGGCATTTTTGCGCTACCACGATCCTAAAAACAGGTCGCTACTACGCAAGGCGCTTATCGAAATGAACCGAAAAAATCTGATTGGCAGTGGTG
The DNA here is from genome assembly GCA_964473915.1 of uncultured Pseudomonadales bacterium. Taxonomy (GTDB): domain Bacteria; phylum Pseudomonadota; class Gammaproteobacteria; order Pseudomonadales; family IMCC2047; genus CAYYRK01. The sequence continues at coordinate 8,706 of CAYYRK010000040.1, read as the reverse complement.
ATCGTCATCTTATACCCGAAGAGAGATACACAAAGTCCTACACAGACAAGAATCATCTTCACCGCCCCCTAAAAGGTAAGCGTTCTGGCAAAAAACAACCTGCAGGCAAAAGAAAAAAGACACGAAGATTCGACCGCTAGCAGATAAGCCCTTTTATTGTAGCCACATAAGAGGGTGTGTTTGCAGGCCAGCCAAATTAACGCAGTCACTACAGCATCGAGTCCAGCGGTGCGACAATATGTCACACGCGCAACTCCTCAGCTCAAGGGTACTATTATCATAAGCTTTACATCAGGAGTTAAAAATGAACAAAACCCTTATTCCCCTCGTCTTTGTCAGCACATGCTGCACTCAAATAGTAGGAGCGAATCCCGTTGATCATTCGCACCATGTAGCAAAAGCCGATATCGATCCTATAGAAGAGATTGTTGTAGAGGGTGATCAACCCTCAACCGCCAATACTTTTACCGTTAAACCCAAGCCGCTCAGTCAACCAGACAGTGCTGCCCTGCTAAAAACCCTACCTGGTGCCGATGTTAACAGCAATGGCCCCGTTACCGGTATTGTGCAATATCGAGGCCTTTTTGGTGATCGCGTTGCGGTTAGCATGGAAAATGAATCAGTACTCGGCGGTGGGCCCAATGCTATGGACCCCCCCCTGGCTTATGCACCACCGTTTCTATTGAAAGACCTGGTCATGACTCAGGGTATCGCCTCTGTTGATGAGAGCCAGGAAAGTATCGGTGGGCATCTGCGCGTCAATCTTGATCGTGGAGAATTTGCCACCTCAGAGGAATCAAAACTCTCCGGCGCTCTAGCCAGCCGTTACCGTTCAATTGATGACGGGGTCAACCATGCTGCGAGAATCGTTGCTGCCAATCAGTCCCACAAGTTGTCGGTACTTGGCTCCTATGATGAGGGCAATGATGCCGAAACCGGCGATAATAAAGTCCTGCGTGATACCGGTTACCAACGCCAGCGTTACGACCTGGGCTATGCCTGGCAAGGCACCCATAGTGGAGCTGAGATTTCATTAGGTAAACTCGATACTGAAAATTCTGGCACCCCTGCCCTACCGATGGATATCATCTATATTGATAGCGACATCGCCAATTTCAACGGTGTCACCCAATATAATGACCTCACTCTACGTGCACGCATGGGTTATCGTCATGTTAGCCACCTGATGGATAATTTCTCTCTGCGCAGCAATGCCAGCCCCATGGCTTATCGTCAAAACAAAGCCACCGGACAACAGTTTACCTGGGGAAGCAGCATAGAATTACCAATAGGTGATGATGCCATCACCCTCGGGATTGACAGCACGGAAGTTCAGCATAGCGCCCTGATCACTAATCCGAATATGGCCATGTTTAAGGTAAAAAACTTTGCTGATGCAGAGCGTAACATCCATGGTTTATTCGCCCAATGGCAGAGCTTACGCGGTTTGTGGGAAATTGAGACCGGGCTGCGTTACAACCATGTAAAAATGGACAGCGATGATGTGTTCGCCAGCGGCATGATGCCGATGATGCAGATGGCAGCCAATACTCTGGCAGCCAA
>CAYYRK010000040.1:0-7043 GCA_964473915.1 uncultured Pseudomonadales bacterium | reverse complement strand
TTTGATTGGAGTGAGGGAGATATCTACGCCAATGGCCAGGTTTTTTTCCGCCGTATCAATGATTATATTCAGGGCACACCCTCTACTAATATGAGTGCCAATATGCTGTCCACTATGATGAGCGGCAAACCACCACTGCAGTTTAACAATATTGAGGCTGAACTCTACGGCTTTGATGGGCGTTATGGCCTGACTTTGAACGATGACTGGCGGCTGGACGGTGTGCTCAGTTATGTACGTGGCCGAGATGTAGACAACAGCGATAATCTCTATCGTATCGCCCCACTGAATCATCACTTAACGCTGAGATGGCAACAGGACAGCCTCAGCGCCAATCTTGAATCAGCGCTCTATGCCAGACAACACGATACATCCAGTTATAATGATGAACAAGAAACAGCTGGCTATGGTCTGCTCAACCTCTTCGGACAGTACCAGCCCGCTCCCTTCCTGAGCATCAGTGCAGGCGTTGAAAATCTGCTGGATAAAGACTATATCAGCCACCTGAGTGGCTATAACCGTAATGCCGATAGCGATATCCCCGTTGGAGATCGGCTACCCGGTAACGGTCGAAACTTTTTTGTTAGCGTTGCGATGAACTGGTAAGCAGTCAGCGCTTTGCATCAACGCCATGTGACCGCCACATGGCCGGTTCTACCGTACTTGAAAAATTTAGTGATTGTTAGCATCTAACTATCTAATATAGATAGTTAGATGCTACGGGTAGCTTGATTTGAAAAAAGAGTTCCCGAAAATAAAAATCTCCGCTAGGACTAGGGCATGGAAATAGTTGATGCATAAAGGCCCCGTTAATATTTCGGCAGCGCGACTCAACCTGCGCCGCCTGACCAATATCCGCTATATCGCTCTTGGCGGCCAGGTTTTATTTCTTGTTTTTTTCACCCAGGTTTACCCCCTTGGTCTGCCGGTCATCACCCTCTCAGTATTGGTAGCAGCCTTTGGTTTAGCCAACATTTTGACCCGGTGGCGCAGTCATGGGTCAAAAACCATTTCTGAAGCTGAATTTTGTGCCCACCTTCTGGTTGATATTGCCGCTCTGAGCTGCCTGTTGTATCTGAGCGGCGGGGCAACCAACCCCTTCATCTCCTACTATCTGGTACCGATTAGCATCGCTGCTATCACACTGCCAATAGCGATGACCTGGACAATCACAGGCATATCACTACTGGCCTATAGCTGTTTGGTTTTTTTTCACGAACCACTGGCTGGCCTTGCCCCCCAGCACCCAGAGACAGGCCTTAATCTGCATGTGCTCGGCATGTGGGTGAATTTTGCCCTCAGCGCCGGATTGATCACCTTCTTTGTCGTAAAAATGGCGGAAACCCTACGCCGCCAGGAAGCTGAACTTAGCGCACAAAAAGAGGAGCAGATGCAAGATGAACAGGTCCTTGCTATTGCCACGCTTGCGGCAGGTGCTGCCCATGAACTGGGCACGCCACTGAACACCATGAAACTGCTTGTTGACAATCTGGGTGAAGAGATCAAAGATCCAGACCAACAACAGGACATCACCACACTCAACCAGCAGATTGACCGCTGCCGAAAGACCCTGCAAAGTCTAGTCAATGCCGCAAGTAGTGTTGAGGAAGCACCCAAACCGATACTGGTTTCAGACTACGTCGATAACCTGCTCGACACCTGGATGCTGATTCGGCCAGATGTTGATCCACAGATCAACATCACCCCGGACAAACAAGCTATCACTGCCTGTTTTCACCCAGTGATCAAGCAATCTTTGCAAAACCTGCTTAATAATGCCGCCGATGCAAATCCCATGCAGCTTGATATCACTATCCATTGGGATCACCTCAACCTGTATCTTGATATTCGTGATTACGGCCCAGGCATTAGCGCAGAGCAGGCGGAAAGACTGGGACGCCCCATCCATAGCAGCAAACCAGGTGGCCTGGGCCTGGGCCTATTTCTCACTCATAGCAGTCTTAATCGCCATGGTGGCCAGGTCAGTCTGGCAAATGCCAGCGGCGGCGGCCTGTTGACGTCGGTGGTATTGCCCCTGCAGCGGGGCTGTCCCGCATGAGTTCGCAGGCTCAGAGCTACCTTATCGTTGATGATGACGAAATATTCGCTGAAACTCTGGCCCGCAGCCTGCAAAGACACGGCGACACCACGCTGATTGCCAACGATGAAGTGAGGGCGCTAACGCTGTGCGAGCAGCATAGGCCCTCACGAGCCATCCTCGATCTAAAACTGGTCAATTATTCCGGCTTGCACCTTATCGAACAACTTAAAGCTATCGATAAAACCATAGCCATTGTTGTTTTAACCGGCTACTCCAGCATCCCTACTGCGGTCGAAGCGATCAAGCTGGGCGCTAATAACTATCTCTGTAAACCCGCCGGATTGAGTGATATTCTTGCTGCATTTCAAGCCGACAAAGGCGATGCAGACTCTAAAATCCCAGAGCAGCCACCCTCAGTTAACCGTCTTGAATGGGAGTATATACAGCGCATACTCAATGAAAACCAGGGCAATATATCAGCCACTGCTAGAGCATTGGGCATGCATCGTCGCACCCTGCAAAGGAAGTTACAGAAGCGGCCATCACGACAGTAGTTCCTGACATACCAAAAAGCTGAAAATTTCTCTTCACCAATACGGTGATTACGTTTCTCTGCAAACCCCCTATGCAAATTTAGCTATGCCTAACAGGATTATTGTGTGAATTTAAAGCAAAAAGCAGCACTAAGTGCTGCTTTTCTTTTTCTGGGGAGCGCTATGGGGAGAACTGCTAGCCCATATTTTTAATGATCTCTTTACCAAACTGGGAGGATGAAACCAGTGTTGCGTCGTCCATCAGCCTATCAAAATCGTAGGTCACTGTTTTAGCCTTAATGGCGTTCTCTACACCGTGAACAATCAGGTCTGCTGCTTCATTCCAGCCCATATGACGCAGCATCATCTCTGCTGAAAGAATCAGCGAACCAGGGTTAACCTTATCTTGACCCGCATATTTGGGGGCTGTGCCATGAGTGGCTTCAAAGATAGCTACATGGTCACTGATGTTGGCTCCAGGCGCAATACCGATACCGCCCACCTGCGCAGCCAGGGCATCTGACAGATAATCACCATTCAGATTCAGTGTAGCAATAACGCTGTACTCATCGGGGCGCAACAAGATCTGCTGAAGCATCGCATCCGCAATAACATCTTTAATGATAATTTCCTTGCCGGTATTGGGGTTCTTGAATGAGCACCAGGGGCCACCGTCAAGCAGTTCCGCACCAAACTCTTCCCGGGCCAGTTCATATCCCCAGTCTTTGAAAGCACCTTCGGTAAACTTCATGATATTACCCTTGTGAACCAGAGTCACGCTGGGAAGATCCTGATCGATGGTGTACTGGATAGCACGGCGCATCAGACGCTGAGTACCCTCCTTTGATACAGGTTTAATACCAATGCCGCATTCCTGGGGAAAACGAATTTTGGTGACGCCAAACTCATCCTGCAAAAATTTGATCAGTTTGTCCGCTTCTGGAGAGCCCGCAGCCCACTCAACACCTGCATAGATATCTTCGGAATTTTCACGAAAAATTACCATATTGGTTTTGCCTGGCTCCTTAACCGGGCTGGGCACACCTTCAAACCAGCGCACGGGACGTTGGCATACGTAAAGATCCAGCTCCTGGCGCAAGGCAACATTCAAAGATCGAATACCTCCACCTACCGGGGTAGTCAAAGGACCTTTGATTCCTACCGTAAACTCCTTAAAAGCCTCTAGCGTCTCTTCTGGTAGCCATTGGTCGTCACCATAGATCCCAACCGATTTTTCACCGCTGTAGACTTCCATCCATGCAATTGAACGCTCTCCACCATACGCCTTTTCCACTGCAGCGTTCACCACCTCTAACATGGGAGGGGTAACATCCACACCAATACCATCGCCCTCAATGAAGGGTATGATAGGACGGTTCGGTACATTTAAAGAAAGATCCTGATTAACTGTAATTTTTTCGCCGTCCTGTGGAACAGAAATATGTTGATATGCCATACTTTTCTCCGTGTCAAACTATTGAATGAGTGCGCTTGCCAAATTTCGAGGCGCGATTATAGCATCACACACAAACTTTTTCCCGAATGGGGTTGAATATATGAGCAAACTAGTCCTCTTTAATAAACCCTATTCGGTGCTCTGCCAGTTTCAGGATAACTCAGGGCGGCAAACACTAAAGTCCTTTATCCCGATCCCCGCTGTTTACCCTGCGGGTCGTCTAGACGCAGACTCAGAGGGCTTACTGCTATTGACTGATGATGGAAAACTGCAGCATCGTATCAGTCATCCGAAACACAAACTGACAAAAACTTACTGGGCTCAGGTAGAGGGCATTCCCGATGCGACAGCACTTAAAGCTCTCCGCGCAGGGCCAGTGTTAAAGGACGGTCCTACCCGAGCCTGCAAGGTAGAACTGTTTGACGAACCCGAACTGTGGCCTCGTACCCCCCCGGTCAGGTACCGTGCCACTATTCCCACCTCCTGGCTGGAGATCAAACTCACCCAGGGTCGTAACAGGCAGGTGCGTAGAATGACTGCAGCGGTAGGCTACCCGACACTGCGCCTGATCAGGGTTGCAATCGGTGAGTGGCGACTGCAGGATATAATGCCCGGCCAATACCGAGTATTGCATCTTGAGCACAATCGGTAAACAATAGCCATCCCTCTGCAGAGCCTGCGCAGAGTTTGCTACAACGGATAACCAGTTCGATCCTGTTTAAATACAACATGGAGGCAAAACAGCCTCCACACAAAGGTCTCACAATGAGTGATTTTTGGTATCCACATGTCACTGTGGCAACCATCGTAGAGAAAGAAAACCAGTTCCTTATGGTTGAAGAGGAGATCGATGGGGCTCGCGTGTACAATCAGCCTGCGGGGCACCTTGAAAAAGAGGAATCCCTGATAGATGCAGCGGTTCGTGAAACCCTGGAAGAAACTGGCTGGCAGGTTGCGATAGAATCAGTGTGTGGGTTCTACCTTTACACCTCTTCTAAAAACCAGACAACCTACCTGCGCTGCTGCTTTATTGCCCAGCCGTTGAAAGATACCGGCGCGACACTGGATGACGGAATCATAGCTGCACGCTGGATGAGCTACCAACAGATACTGGAAAAAGGAGCAGCACTACGCAGCTCAATGGTCATCCAATGTATGGACGACTATCTTAGCGGGCAACAGTTTCCGCTGACTAGCATTCACCATTCACCCAAAGCCTGACCCATTACTGCGACCCCTTTCTATTATGACTCAGATAACTAAAACTCCTTGCGAAACACGCGTTATTGTCGGCATGTCTGGCGGTGTTGACTCATCGGTGGCTGCACTGTTATTAATTCAACAGGGCTATCAAGTCGAAGGGCTTTTTATGAAAAACTGGGAGGAGGACGATGGTACACAATACTGCACAGCAAAGGAGGACCTGGCCGATGCCCAAGCTGTCTGTGCGCACCTGGGAATCAGGCTACACGCTGCCAATTTTGCCGCTGAATACTGGGATAATGTCTTTGAACACTTTTTGAAAGAGTACCAGTCTGGCAGAACACCTAACCCTGACATCCTGTGTAACAAAGAGATCAAGTTCAAGGCCTTCCTCGACTACGCAAAAATGCTCGGGGCAGATTATATCGCAACAGGACACTATGCACGGCTTGATCGCGAGCCTGGAAATACCTGGCTGCTAAGAGGCAGGGATGAGAACAAGGATCAAAGTTATTTTTTGTATGCCGTACCCGAAACCCATCTGTGCGATGCACTGTTTCCCATCGGTGAACTTGAGAAAAGTAGCGTTCGTGACATTGCCAGAAAAGCCGGTCTTGAAACACATAACAAAAAAGACAGCACCGGCATCTGCTTTATTGGCGAACGCCGATTTACAGATTTTTTGCAACGCTATCTTCCTGCACAACCGGGCGACATCGTTACCGAGGAGGGTCGAAAGATAGGACGTCATAACGGCCTGATGTACCATACTATCGGGCAGCGACAAGGATTGGGGATTGGTGGTCACAAGGAGTATGATGAAGCCCCCTGGTATGTGGCCGGAAAAAACCTTGATAACAACGAACTGACCGTTGTTCAAGGCAATGATCATCCGCTGCTATTTACCCAGTCACTACTGCTGGACTCGATCGACTGGATCAACAAAACAGGCCCTGAATTACCCTATTCCTGTACCGCTAAAATTCGCTACCGGCAATCAGACCGCTCCTGCAAGATCATACCTATGGATGATGGCAGGCTAAGAGTAGACTTTTTCAGCCCTCAGCGAGCGGTTACACCCGGGCAGTCAATCGTATTTTATTCTGGTGAAAGGTGCCTGGGTGGCGGCATCATCACCCAGGCCATTATCTAACCATAGCTGAAACCTCTAATCATGAATCGTGTAAAAAACCGCATTTATCAGAAAACCATTGCACTAGCTGGCATTATTCAAGCGGCAGCCCTGGTCAAGGAGCTGGCCAATAACAACAGGACATCAGAAAACTATTTTGAAACCAGCATCGCCAGCATCTTCAAAATCAATAGCACCTCTGTTGAAGATGTTTTTAACGGTCGAACAGATGACGTACCAGAGCTCGCACTCGGGCTAAAAGAGCTGCACCAGCTTCTTGAGCAAAAGTTTGCCCCCGGTAAGGAGCTGATACGCTATAGTCTGGAAATTATTGCGCTACAGAGAAGGCTTGAGCGTAACCCAAAAATAGCATCTATCATCAGCGAGCGCATCGAAAAATTAACACCACAACTGGCAAGTTGCTCCGTTACAGACCAATCTGTTATTACCGCTCTGGCAACCATTTACAAAGAGAATTTAAGCAACCTGGGGAGAAGCATCCAGGTGACAGGCAATCGCCTCTACCTGGAAAACCCCTACAACGTTCATAAGATAAGGGCCCTGCTACTGGCCGGGGTCAGAGCTGCAATGCTATGGCAACAGGTGGGCGGCAAACGCTGGTATATTGTTTTCCAACGAGATGCCATCCGCTCCACTGCCCGTGAGCTGCTCTGATAG
>CAYYRK010000039.1:3543-17240 GCA_964473915.1 uncultured Pseudomonadales bacterium | reverse complement strand
TGAGCACATTTTTAACACAGCATGGGAGCAAAATGGCTCTCGTGCAAAGGTCTCGCTTAGATAGTTTAGCTAAAACCGGACAGTCAACAAGCATTATCCTGGCAGCTGGCTACAAAAAATATCCCGTATATTGATCTACACAGAGTTTTTGAGAAACTCGTAACCACTTTTTGATGAAGCGCGCTTTTTTAATTTCCTATGACTACTGGTATGGATCAAACCTGACTGTAGATTTGATTACCGCCCTGCCAGCGATCCAGCAAGCTGCGCTGCTGCTCAAAAGGCAGTGACAGCACCTGCTGAGCACAGCGCCGGACATCCGCCAGCATGAATTGATCACGCAACAGGTCGGCCACCTTAAAGGTCATTATCCCGGTCTGCCGCGTCCCCATCACCTCTCCAGGCCCTCTAATGGCCATATCCTCTTCCGCTATTTTGAAGCCATCATTGGTTTCACGCAGAATCAGGAGCCGTTTGCGTGCCTGCACGGACAGAGGTGTACCGTACATCAGCACGCAGTAGCTTTGCGCGCAACTTCTGCCGACACGCCCTCGTAACTGATGCAACTGCGCCAGACCCAGTCGTTCCGGGTTATCAATAATCATCAAGTTGGCATTGGGTACATCAACACCCACCTCAATGACGGTTGTCGCCACCAACAGGTCGATCTCTCCCGCTTTAAAGCGGGCCATAATCTGTGACTTCTGCGCTGTTTTGAGCCGCCCATGTACCAGCCCTATACTGAGGTCTGGCAAGGCCTGTTCAAGGCTGGATGCAGTGGTTTCTGCCGCCTGGCATTGTAGGGCTTCGGACTCCTCTATCAGCGTGCACACCCAATAGGCCTGCCGGCCTGCCCCACAAGCCTCACGAATTCGATCAATGACTTGGCCTCGTCGATGGTCTGCAACCGCCAGTGTTTTAACCGGCTTTCGACCGGGTGGCAGCTCATCTATGACGGAATAATCCAGGTCCGCGTAGGCACACATTGCCAGAGTGCGTGGTATGGGGGTAGCGGTCATAATCAGCTGGTGTGGGACACCTTGATCGGACTGGCCTTTTAATTTTAGCGCCAGACGTTGATGCACACCAAAGCGGTGCTGCTCATCAATGATAATCAGTCCCAGACGCTTAAACACAACCTGCTGCTGAAAAAGTGCGTGGGTTCCAATAACAATCTGAACCTTGCCTTCACTAATCAATTTGGCCTGACAACGCCGTTCAGTCGTTTTCTGTTTGCCGGTCAGATAAGCCACACCTATTCCTATCCCCTCCCCCCATGCCTGAAAGCTCTTGAAATGTTGCTCTGCAAGTAGTTCAGTCGGCGCCATCAGCGCGGTCTGAAACCCCGCTTCAGCGGCCTGCATTGCGGCCATTGCCGCCACTGCTGTTTTTCCTGACCCTACATCCCCCTGGACCAGTCTAAGCATGGCATTTTTGGAATCCAGATCAGCTGCTATCTCACTCGCAACGCGCTTCTGTGCCGAAGTTAACTTAAAGGCAAGGTTCCGGCAAAATGGCTGAGTCAACTTTCCTGTGGCGGTCATTTTGGGGGCGCGCTGTATTTGAATACCACGACGCAGCTGTAGCAGGGCCAGATGGTGCGCCACCAGCTCCTCGAAGGCCAGCCTGAGTTGTACCGGATGACGCCGCTGTTCCAGCAGCGATAAGGCCTCGGAAGAAGTGGTCTTTGCTGGTGGCTGATGCAGGAACTGAATAGCCTGCGCCAGGCTCAGCGATGAACCCTCTGGCAGATAACCTGTCGGCAACAGTTCCGGCAACGACCTTCCAGCGGATAGTTTGAAAGCCTGAGTGATTAGTTGGCGTAGCCGATATTGGGAGATTCCCTCAGTGGTGGAGTAAACGGGGGTCAGGCTGGTATCCAGCGCTGGCAGTTTACCACCTTGCTGCAACTGGTATTGCGGATGGTACATTTCAAGACCACTGCTGCCAGGCCGGGGTTCTCCATAGCAGCGAATTCGAGTCCCTTTACAAAAACTGTTACTCTGGGCTCGATTAAAGTGGAAAAAACGCAGGTTGATCATGCCAGTATTATCTTCGACACGGCACAGCAGGCTTCGACGCCCAGCCTGAAGAATATCACTGGCCACTATCACGCCTTCAATGAGTGAGGCTTGACCTGGTTTGATACTAGAAACAGGGGTAATGCGAGTATGATTTTCATAGCGTATTGGCAGGTGAAAGAGCAGGTCAGAGATAGCCGATATTCCCAGTCGTTGCAGCTTTTCAGCTAATCGAGGCCCCACACCTGTGAGCTGCTCAAGGTCAATCTCTTCGGATCTACTTCCGTTACCCACTGGTTTGGCCATTATTAATTACGCTATAGTTCCGAAAACCGTATTGGAACGGAAAAAACCGTCGAGTTTTCTAGTCACCCAACACCATAATGGCATCCATTTCCACCATAGCCCCTTTGGGTAGACTAGCCACACCCACAGCTGCTCGAGCGGGGTAGGGCTCTGAAAAATATTGAGCCATAACTTTATTGACGGTGGAAAAATGAGTCAAATCGGTCAAAAAAATGTTAAGTTTTGCAAAATCTGACAGAGTTCCTCCAGCAGCCTCAGCCACCGCAGTAAGGTTCTTGAACACCTGATTAATTTGAGCTTCAACACCTCCGTCAATCAGCTCCATCGAACTCGGCTCTAAGGGAATTTGCCCAGATAGATAAACCGTGTTCCCAGTTTTAACGGCCTGCGAATAGGTGCCTATGGCCTGGGGTGCGTTGCTGGTTTTAATAATTGATCGGTTACTCATAACATTGCCCTAAAGAAGTATTGATTGGAGCGTCCATTTGCACAAAAATTCACTCGGAGAGTGTTTGACCCAGGTAATTATAGCGAGAAGCAAGCCGATGTGAAGTGGGTCTTTCGATGGGTTAAAAGATAGTTCGCTATTTAACCTAATAGCCCTCCTGGCGTGAAAACTCTAGCTTCTGCTGCGGAAAATACGGTTAACAGCACCATTGTTGCGCAACCTGCGCATCACTCGCGCCAGGTGCAACCGATCTTTTACATAAATTTCCAGTTTAATGACACTGAGTTTCGCATCCCGGTCCTCAATGCTGATATGCATAATATTTGCTTCAGCCGCCGTTACAATAGCCGCAATAATAGCCACTACTCCCCGCTGGCTCATCACCTCTATGCCTAACGCTGCAGTAAATTCACCCTGAACCTCATCATCCCAGTGTACCTGAACACATTTTTCCGGATTATTTCTTATCTCCCTAATATTTTTACAGGCATCCCTGTGAATCACCATACCTTTACCAAGGCTTAGATGGCCCAATATAGGCTCACCAGGTATCGGATGACAACAACGAGCAAAGCTGATCACCAACCCCTCGGCACCCTGTATGCTTATACTGTGATGAGAGTCCGTATCTATTTCAGTTTTACTTGTATCACGCGCCAGTAGCCTGGCGATGGCGTAGGCAACTCTGTCGCCTAAGCCAATATCAGCACAAAGATCATCAAAACTTGCTGCACCAATATCGTCCAATATCTTGCTTCGCTGGAGTTCACTCAGTTGATCAAGGTTGGTATTCATATCCATCAACGCTTTATTCAGCAAGCGTTGACCAAGGTCGATAGCTTCAGAGCGTTTCTGGTGTTTGAGAAAATGCCGAATTCCACCACGCGCTTTGCCCGTGCTGACAAAGTTTAGCCAGGCCAGATTTGGCTTGGCACTGGGTGCCGTGATAATTTCAACAGTTTCACCACTATTGAGTACACTGCTTAAGGGAGCAAGACGTCTGTTGATCCTGCAGGCCACACAGGTGTGGCCAATATCCGTATGCACTGCATAGGCAAAGTCCACCGCAGTGGCTCCGGCAGGTAGTTCCCGAATTTTTCCGTCTGGCGCAAATACATAGACCTCATGCGGAAAAAGTTCGGTTTTAACGTTTTCAATAAACTCCAACGGATTACCTGACCTTTGCTGCATCTCCAGCAGATCCTGCACCCATAACCGGGCACGGGTATGGCTCTGATCAACCCTGTCATTGCTCTTGTATAGCCAGTGAGCAGCAATGCCGTTGTTAGCCATCTGCTCCATTTCTGCAGTGCGAATCTGTATCTCGATCGGCACCCCGTGCAAACCAAAAAGCGTGGTGTGCAGCGATTGGTAGCCATTTGCTTTTGGGATAGCAATGTAATCCTTAAAGCGACCTTCTACGGGCTTATATAGATTGTGCATGGCACCCAAAATACGGTAGCAGTTGTCTACGGTATCAGTAACAATGCGGAATGCATAAACATCCATGATTTCGTGAAATGAGCGTCGCTTGGCCCGCATTTTTTGATAAATACTGTAGAGGTGCTTTTCACGACCGATAACCCGTCCGGGCAAAGCCTCTGATTTGAGATAGTCATGGATGGCCGCTTGTATTTTGCTCAAAAGCTCCTTGCGATGCCCTCTAGTATTTTTTACAGCCTGAGCGATACGTTCAGAGCGCATCGGATACAACATCTTGAACCCCAGCTCCTCTAGCTCAATTCGAACATTGTTCATGCCTAATCTATTGGCAATGGGTGCGTAAAGATCCAGCGTTTCTCGGGCGATACGGCGCTTCTTTTCGGTCTTCAGGGCACCCAATGTGCGCATGTTATGTAAGCGATCAGCCAGCTTAATCATTATCACACGCATATCTTTGGCCATAGCCATGGCCATCTTTTGAAAATTTTCCGCTTGTGCCTGTGCAACTGTTTCGAATTCAAGGTGGGTTAATTTGCTGACCCCATCAACCAGATCAGCAACGGGCTCGTTAAATTGAGCCGCCAGCGCGGATTTTTCAATGCCGGTATCTTCTATCACATCATGCAGCATGGCAGCCATCAGGCTCTCATGATCCATACGCATTCCGGCTAAAATTGCGGCCACTGCCAGTGGGTGGGTTGCATAGGCGTGACCACTCTGTCGGGTCTGCCCATCATGCGCCTGTTCAGCGTAGTAATAGGCTCGCCTGACCCAGCTAACCTGATTTTGATCCAGGTACTCGAGTAGATCTTCTGAAAGCTTGCTGATGGTTAACAATGTTGCACTCCAAGCCGCACGCCATACTGCCCACGTGGTGGGCATGAAATTATCAGAGAGTAGCTTTTTATGCTAGGGGAGAAGCAAGTTTGAACGAAGGGGCTAGCGTTGTTTCTGGCCAATCCGGGCCAAAAGACTATTATTCTTCCTCGCTGGATCCTGTTTCCAGCGAGGTTGCGCCAGACGCTTCTGCTACTTCCGGAGTGGAATCATCCGATGACACAACACCCTCCTCGCCTGCTGCCAGTTGAAGCTCCTCTTCACCTTCTTCACTCTCTTCATCTTCTTCAAAAATAGTCGATACGCGCACGTCTATATTGGCGTTGCTGATCAGACCTTCGGCAATTTCACGTAGCGCAATTACTGTTACCTTGTCGCTGTCTACCTGCACCAAAGGATCTCTGCCGCCGGTAGCGAGTTGCCTGGCGCGCTTAGAAGCGAGCATTACCAAGTCAAAGCGGTTATCTACCTTATCAAGACAGTCTTCTACAGTAATTCGGGCCATAGTTAATTCCTGGTTGCAGCGCTTGATACAGGCGCTAAGCTGATATACAAAACAAAAGAAAGCGTCACGCGTACCCAACCCACGCACAACGGGGAGGCAAGTTTACAGAACTTATCAGTATTATGACAAGAGTTCAGTAATTAAATTTTGTAATTGGCCTGCCTGCCTGGGCCGCTTAAGACGCTGCGCCCTCACAATCACCTGGAGTTGAGCCAATGCAACATCAAATTCATCATTGACCACCAGGTAGTCAAATTCTGCGTAGTGGGATATTTCATCTACCGCTTGAGCCATCCGCTGGGCAATGACCTTCGATCCGTCCTGCCCTCGCCCCTCCAGACGATCCCGCAAACACTGAAGAGAGGGCGGAAGTATAAAGATGCTAATACAGTCAGGGGCCTGCTTGCGCACCTGCTGCGCACCCTGCCAGTCAATCTCCAGAACAACATCCAGCCCCTGCGCTAATTGAGCATCAACTTGCGACTGTGATGTACCGTAATAATTACCGAATACACAGGCATGTTCGAGAAAATCGTTCTCCATCAGCATGCCTTCAAACTCTTCTGTCGGCCTGAAGTGATAATCTACACCCTCCTGTTCCCCCTCCCGTTTTAGCCTGGTGGTATAAGAGACAGAGGTGGCAAGTCCAACAGTGGATTCCATCAAAGCCTTCACCAAACTGGTTTTGCCTGCTCCAGAGGGGGCCGACACCACATAAAGGACGCCCTGCCCACTGCAAGGATTAACCTCAAGTGAATTATTCAATGTTCTGAATCTGCTCACGCATCTGTTCGATCAATACTTTTAGCTCCACCGCAGACTGAGTAATATCTGTGTCAATCGCTTTTGAAGACAGAGTATTGGCCTCCCTGTTTAGTTCCTGCATCAGAAAATCGAGCCTACGCCCTACAGCCTCACTCTTTTTTAGAGTTCTGTGAACTTCCTCAACATGAGTTTGCAACCGATCCAGCTCTTCATCCACATCAGCCTTTTGCAATAATAGAACAACCTCCTGCTCTAGCCTGGCAGGATCAAGATTAACTTCAGCCTCCTCTATTCTGCTCCATAACCGTTTCCGCTGGAGATCGCAAAGCTTGGGCAACGCCTTCCTGACCATCACGGTAATACGGTTGACCTGCTCAAGGCGCTGTTCAATCAGATCATTCAACGCAAGCCCCTCCTGATGGCGCATACTGATCAACTGATCCAGCGCCAGCCGGAATAGATCTAGCGCATCCCTCCTGACTTCGTCATAGGGTACTTCTCCGGCTTGCATTAACCCAGGCCAACGCATCAGCTCCAGCGCAGAAGGTGGTGCAGCCTGTGGTACCTGCTGGTCAATCTGGGCGATCACAGACTTGAGTTCATCAAGCAGTGGTAGGTTCAGCACCCGTTGATCTGAAGATTCTTCACTGGCACGAAACACCAGGCTGCACTCTATTTTTCCTCGGGACAGATTATTGCGCAACAGCTTACGCAGTTCAGGCTCAAGCTCACGCAAGTTTTCCGGTAACCGGAACTGAAGCTCTAAATAGCGATGATTAACTGATCGCAATTCCCAGGTGAGTGTACCCCACTGAATTTGCGTTTCCTGCCGCGCAAAAGCGGTCATACTGGCTGTCATAAAAACCCCACAATAAGAGGATGTCCAAATCAGCAGCATTATACAGGGGTAACAGGGTATAATGCTGCACTTTTCAGTCTCAGGAAAACAAATCTATGCGTCCTAGCGGAAGATCGACCGATCAACTACGGCCAGTAAAAATTACTCGCAACTATACCCGACATGCCGAGGGCTCGGTACTGGTGGAATTCGGTGAAACCAAGGTGATCTGCACCGCCACTGCAGACACAGGCGTACCCGGCTTTCTCCGGGGCAAAGGCGAAGGGTGGGTCACCGCAGAATATGGCATGCTACCGCGCTCGACCGGCTCGCGTATGGCTCGTGAGGCAGCACGCGGCAAACAGGGCGGCAGAACTGTTGAGATTCAACGACTAATTGGCCGGTCTCTGCGGGCGGCTCTGGACATGAAAAAACTGGGAGAAAACACCATACTGATTGATTGTGATGTCATCCAGGCCGACGGCGGAACACGCACCGCCGCAATCACCGGTAGTTGTGTTGCCATGGTCGATGCGATACGGCATCTGCAGAAGCGGGGGAAAATCAAGGAGGACCCACTAAAGTGGCTGATAGCAGCCGTCTCTGTGGGCATTTATCAGGGAGTTCCGGTACTAGACCTGGATTATGCTGAAGATTCCGCAGCAGAAACAGATATGAATGTCGTTATGACCGGGCAGTCCGGATTTGTGGAGGTGCAGGGAACCGCTGAAAGCGGCCCCTTCAGCACCGAAGAATTAAACAGCATGCTACAGATTGCGCAGGCAGGTATTGAACAACTACTTGAGATCCAGCGTCAAGCGCTGGCCTGATCGGAGAGGCCTGTATGCACCAGTATCAGAGAGATTTTATCGAATTTGCCCTGGATAAAGGGGTGTTACGCTTTGGCGAATTCAAGCTCAAATCAGGACGATTAAGCCCCTATTTTTTCAACGCCGGTCTGTTTAATACAGGTGCGGCGCTTGCCAAATTAGGCAGGTTTTATGCCACTGCAATCGACCAGTCCGGGCTTGATTTTGACCTGATGCTGGGGCCAGCCTATAAGGGAATTCCTCTGGTATCTGCCACTGTGGTGGCGCTGGCTGAATCTTTTTCCAAAGATATACCCTACCTGTTTAACCGCAAGGAAACCAAAGCTCACGGTGAGGGCGGATTGTTAGTCGGCGCGCAGCTTAAAGGGCGCGTTTTAATCATAGATGACGTTATTACCGCTGGCACAGCTATTCGGGAGGTCATGTCATTGATTGAGCAACATAACGCCAAGCCAGCAGGCGTTATCATAGCACTTGATCGCCAGGAAAAAGGCCAGGGTGAAATGTCGGCTATACAGGAAGTTGAGCAAGACTATGGAATTCCTGTGCTGAGTATTATCACCCTGGCAGATCTGCTGTTCTACTTAGATGAAACAGGTAAATCGGCAGACCTGATATCACAGATTGAACGTTACCGGGAAAGGTACGGTGTATGAATGATCGGCATGAGGGGCTTTGCAAGAACAACGGCTATGGTCTAGCCCATAGAGCAGGAGAAACAGTAATCCTCTATGTTTGATCCAAATTTCCAGAGGTATACCCACTTTGAATAGGCGCAGACGCAACCAAGCCCTATGCACGATAGCAACGCTGACGCTGCTTTCTGCCAACATCATGGCTGCACCCTATACCTATCGCTACAAAGACTCGCAGAGCGTGACCCATATTGGTGACTCAGTACCACCTGAGCTGGTTGATAATGGCTATGAAGTTCTCAATGAGCGTGGTCGAGTGGTGGATGTTGTACTGCCCAGAAGTGCGCTGGACGCCAACACCACACAAGCGCTTAAGGAAGCTGAACACCGCCATAAACAGGAGCTACAACGCAGCAAGGATGAAACTTTACTGCGCTACTACAGTTCGCCTGCCGATGTTGAGCGGATACGTGCCAGAAAACTGGAAGAATTTGATAATTTTATCTCTATGCAAGGGGGTAATATTATTTCATTTCGCAAAAAAATAGCCTCCCTGCAGAGCCAGGCAGCAGATCTGGAACGAGGCAAGCGCAAGATACCTACAGAGATATTAGAGACCATAGCAACGCTGGAAAGCAAGCTGCGTGAGGCAGAAGAAACCATCGAGAGAAAAAAAACAGAAAAACAGAAAACCTATATGGCCTTTGAAGAAGATATCCAGCGGCTGAAATATCTTGTTAGAGGGTCACCGAAACCGGAATGATCCCAATTACTACTCCGTATCACCCACTAACTGTATTTTTGCGTATGCAGCAGATCAGCAGAGAGCAGGGCCCACTGATCCTGCCAGTATTGATCTGGCCTCTGCCTGAAATTACTGCGGACATATTTTCCAATCAAGCCCTCCACATAGGCTGAAAGCAAATTGGCAGCACTGCTGGCGGGTTGCTTTGTCACCAGGCCCTCATGTATTTCAGCACCCCGCAGCACTTGGCGTAGCTCGGTTTCCAGACGCTCAAAAATCTTTGCAACCCGAACTCTGAGCCGATCGTTTTCACCGACCAGAACTTCACCGGTCAATAGACGGCACAAGCCAGGGTTACGAGCAGCGAAGGTTAGAACCAATGCTAAAATCTGTTCGCAACGCACCAACGCACCGGATTGATCACGTAAAATCTGGCTGATTCTGGAAAACAGACTATCCTCTATAAAATCGATCAATGCCTCGTACATCTTTGCCTTGCTGGGAAAATGGCGATACAGAGCAGCCTCAGAAACACCTACTTGCCGCGCCAGGGAGGCTGTCGTGATACGCTTACCGGGGTTGGTTTCAAGCATTTGTGCCAACGACATAAGAATCGCATCACGTCGAGAAGTTTTGTTTTTATCATTCATACTGGGATTCTGAAGTACAATCAGCTTAGTGCTGTGGCTGATTTGAGATCAGGGTGCCGACACCACTGTCCGTGAAAATCTCCAACAGCGTAGAGTGTTTCACCCTGCCATCAATAATATGGCAGCTGGAAACCCCCCCAGCAACCGCTTCAAGCGCACAGCGAATCTTGGGCAACATCCCACCATAAATAGTACCATCAGCAATCAATTGATCCACCTGCAATGAACTAAGTCCTGTCAACACCTTGTCAGATTCATCCAGTAGCCCAGGCGTGTTGGTCAGCAGAATCAGTTTCTCTGCTTTGAGGTGCTCAGCAATTTTTCCAGCCACCAGATCTGCATTGATATTGTAGGATGTCCCATCATCCCCAACACCTATGGGTGCGATAACAGGGATAAAACCACTGTGTACTAACATATCGACCACGCTGGTGTCGATATGGGTAACTTCACCCACATGGCCGATATCGATAATTTCTGGCACTTCAACCATGGGTGTTTTACGGCTTACTTTAAGTTTTTTGGCCCTGATAAAATGCCCGTCCTTACCGGTCAGGCCAACTGCCTTCCCTTTGTGCTGGTTGATCAGACTAACAATCTCTTTGTTAACCAGACCACCAAGCACCATCTCGACCACATCCATGGTTTGACTGTCTGTCACGCGCATCCCCTCCACAAAATGAGAGGGGATGCTCAGCTTTTCAAGGTAGGAACCTATCTGAGGTCCACCACCATGCACCACTACGGGATTAATGCCAACATGCTTGAGTAGCACGATGTCACGGGCAAAGCTGTTCTTAAGCTGATCATCAACCATGGCATTACCACCATATTTAATGACGATGGTCTTACCGCTAAAACGCTGAATATAGGGCAACGCTTCTGTCAAAACCCTGGGAATAACCTCGAGTGATATTGTTTGATCTGCCATCGTAGTCTAATGTCCGGTAATGATATTCAGTATTCCCCTAAAAAGGGATCTGCAAGTCGGGCGCCACCGCTAGCAGCTGCACTTTAAAATTGTTGCGAATTCTATCAAGAGCCTCTTCATTTTCTGCGGCAAAGCGCAGCACCAGCATAGGCGTGGTATTGGAAGCCCTGATCAGGCCCCAGCCATCTTTGAAATTGACCCGAATGCCATCAATGCTGATAATCTCCCCGTCATCAAACTTCGCGGACGCTTGCAACTGATCGATAATATCGAATTTTCGCTCCTCTGTGACCTCAATGTTCAACTCCGGTGTGCTGATATCATCAGGAAAGGCTGCAAAGATACTATCGGCATCACGGCTATCAGCACTGAGAATTTCAAGCAGTCGCGCCGCGCTGTAAAGACCATCGTCAAAACCAAACCAGCGCTCTTTGAAGAAGATATGGCCGCTCATCTCTCCCGCCAGCAAAGCCCCTGTTTCCTTCATTTTGGCCTTAATCAGGGAGTGGCCCGTTTTCCACATAATAGCTCGCCCCCCGTAGTTGCTGATCAGGCCGTCCAATCTGCGCGAGCATTTGACATCATAAATAATCTCCGCACCTGGATTTCGTGATACTACATCCTTGGCCAGCACCATCAACAGCCGGTCTGGATAGATCATGTTACCTGCGTTAGTCACAACACCAACCCGATCTCCATCGCCATCAAAAGCCAGCCCCAGGTCAGCCTGATGCTCTGCAATGGCAGCCTTAAGATCCACCAGATTTTCCTCTTTGCTAGGGTCTGGATGATGGTTCGGAAAATGGCCATCCACTTCACAGTACAGGGGGATCACTTCACAATTAAGCGCTTCAAACAGTGCGGGGGCGATTGCGCCCGCAACGCCATTGCCACAATCAATGACCACTTTCATTGGGCGTGCCAGAACCACATCGCCAATAATACGATCAATATAATGTTGCGCAATATTGGTCCGCTCATTTGAGCCCTGCCCCGTGGTAAAATCTGAGTTCGCTATACGCGTGTACAGTGATTGAATCTGCTCGTTGGCCAACGTTTGGCCATCAATGACTATCTTGAAACCGTTATAATCTGGTGGATTATGGCTGCCGGTAATCATCACCGCCGATTCTGCTTCGGTATGATGGGTTGCATAGTAGGCAAGCGGTGTTGGTACCATACCAAGATTGATCACATTGCGACCACTATCACGTAACCCCTGAATCAGGGCAGCACTCAGTTCGGGGCTGGAGAGTCGACCATCAGCACCGACTGCAACAGTTTGATTGTTTTTAGCCGCAGCCTCACTACCAATAGACTGACCAATTCGGTAGGCAATATCAGTATCGAGAGTCTGGCCAACGATACCCCTGATATCATAGGCTCGGAATATTTCACTTGGCACTTCACGAAAAGGTTTTGTCATCTCTAGGGGCTCCAGGTCAAGGGGGACTAAGTCCGGGGGATCGTTATCTGAAGCCTTATCAGAAGGCCCACCGGTCGCCGGCTCCATATCCAGAAGATCAAAGTCCGGAATATCATAATCGTCCGCCTCATCATCCAACTCCTCCACACCCAGCTCTTTTGAATGCATAGGTGGCATCCCGGCACCGATGGGCTCAGCCTGAGCTTCGACCACTACATCTACCGGGGTTTCCTGCTCCTCAGTATCGCCCAGCAACAACACCTCATCGCCTGTATTGGACAGTGTTTGAGCCAGACTTTCAAACAGATCAAGTGAGAAGGCGGGGGGTTTTTGTGATCGCCCGACAATGAGAGCCCGGCAGTAGGAACCCAGCATGGCGGCATCCTCGCGGATCGCTTTTCTTAGATTAAGGTAGCTAATGATGATGCTTGCTGCAACCGCAAAAAAGGCAAAGGCCAAGGGTGTCCAGAAGCTAAGCTGGGATACCACCGTTTCATCGGCAAGCTTTTCAGATGGCTGAAACCGAACTCTAAAATATGGGTTTTCGAGCTTGAGTTCCAGTACTGGCTGCCCTTCGTTAAACGCTGGACCTATTGGCATAATGACTTGAGGTTTTCCATTCTGATATACCTGTTCCAACCGCATGGCACCATTGTCCGAATGAAAAATTTCGCTCTGCATCGACAAGAGATCAAGCTTAAAGCTTGCCAATAAAACCCCCAGGGTTTTACCACTCTGCTGTACCGGATAAACCATGTGCAAAGCTTTTCTGTCCAGGTAATCATGGACTTCTGCCGGGGGGATCTCTCCCCGTTCGGCGCGATTAACCATGTCAATCAACGGAAAACTCAGCTGATATTTCTCTGGGTTCAAGCTGGCAACGCCGATAGGCAGTAGTTTCAGGGAGATCAGATTTGGAATGTATTCAACCGCAGATCGGGCCGCACGGTCCAGGGCTGCATCACCCCCACTACTGAACGCTTGACCTATACTGTTTTGCAGCGACAAGTGCTTAACCTGAACTCCCAGTTGCGCAAAACGTTGATTAAAAAAATCAGCATAGGATTTTGCGTGGGATTGGTACACATTAGCGGACAGCTGATTATTGCTGCCATGGATAACCAGCACGTAGAGTACCAGTGTAACAACAGCTAAACTAGCCATTGCGCCAGATAGACTCACCAGACCAAACTTCAACAATCCCGATTTTGACTGTACTGTTTTAGATTTCCGGGTCGATGGCGTTTTTACCCTGTTTTTTAATACACCCGTCGATTGCAGCATACTGAATCCTGTTTCCTGTTTCCTGTTTCCTGT
>CAYYRK010000039.1:0-3443 GCA_964473915.1 uncultured Pseudomonadales bacterium | reverse complement strand
ATACACCCGTCGATTGCAGCATACTGAATCCTGTTTCCTGTTTCCTGTTTCCTGTACTGGAGGTTCTACACGCTTACCAATCAATGCGCGCCAGTGTGCCCAAACCCACCTGATCCTCTGTCGCTGGAGTCAAAATCTGTGACCAATTCAAATTCAGTTTGTACAACCGGTACGATAATAAGCTGCGCAACTCGCTCGCCAACCTTGATAGTGTAGTCTGATTGGCTACGATTCCAACAGGAAACCATCAATTGACCCTGATAATCTGAATCGATCAGCCCGACCAGATTCCCCAAAACAATCCCGTGTTTATGACCCAGGCCTGAACGGGGCAAAATCATTGCAGCATAACCAGAGTTTTCTATATAGATAGCAAGGCCTGAAGGAATCAAGCTTGTTTGACCGGGCTGCAGGATAATTTCCTGATCAATACAGGCTCTTAAATCCATCCCTGCAGAGCCATCGGTCGCATATTCAGGCATAGGGATTTCAGCACCAATGCGCGAGTCCAGAATTTTAACCTGCAATTTCTTCATTTTGTTTCTTCAATTTCCACTGTTTGAATATTTAATCGGTCTGCGATACCTTTAAGGATACTCACAGCCAACTGTCTTTTGGATGCTTTTGGCAGATTAGACTCAGAACACCTATCGATCAATGTGACAGCATTATCATCGCTATTAAATCCGATATCGGCTCTTGACACATCATTGGCTATAATCAGATCCAGCTTCTTACGAATCAGCTTATCCCTGGCGTAGGCGGTTACATTCTGGGTCTCGGCTGCAAAACCCACAGTAAAAGGCCGGTTTTCCAGTGCCGCCACCCTGGATACGATATCGATCGTTGGTTTTAACCGAATCGTCATGACCTCTGAATGTTTTTTAATTTTCTGGTGCTGCACTTCATCTGGAGTGTAATCAGCCACAGCTGCGGCGGCTATAAAAATATCGCACCCCCCAACAAGTGCCATACTGGCCTGGTACATCTCCTGGGCACTCGTCACTCTCATCACCTCCACAGATTCAGGCACACTTATATTAACGGGACCGCTGATCAATGTAACCCGAGCTCCAGCATCTACCGCCGCTTCAGCAAGGGCATAACCCATTTTTCCAGAACTGTGATTGCTTATATAGCGTACCGGATCAATCGCCTCGCAGGTGGGCCCTGCAGTAATAACCAGATGTTTCCCGGCAAGCAACCCAGTGTGAAACTGGTCTGCGCACAGCCTTGATAATTCAGCAGGTTCAAGCATACGGCCCGGACCAATATCGCCACAGGCCTGAACGCCATGAGCTGGCCCCCAAATCAAGATACCCAGCTCGGACAAAATCTCTCTGTTTTTCTGGGTGCGAGCATCTTCCCACATAATCTGATTCATGGCGGGCGCAAGGGCAATAGGTGCTTTGCTTGCCAGGCAGACTGTAGTCAGTAGATCATTACCAGCACCCAGCGCAAGTTGTGCCATCAAGTTGGCGGTAGCTGGCGCTACCAGTATCAGGTCAGCCCAGCGGGCTAGCTCAATATGGCCCATGCCTGCCTCCGCCTCCGGATCCAGTACACTGGTATGCACTGGATTACCCGACAGCGCCTGTAGCGTCATGGGGGTGATAAATTCCTGGGCAGCACGTGTCATGGCAACGCGCACCTGAGCACCAGCAGCTGTGAGCAGACGCACCAGTTCCGCGCTCTTGTATGCGGCGATCCCGCCGCTAACACCCAGCAGGATATGTTTGTTCATCAAGCGCTGCATATTAACAGCAGTTCCCTGTATAATTCCTATAACGCGATAAGATACCACCGCAGAACCAGTTTGCCTATGGCTACTTCAGCTTGACCAACGTAAGCGATGGCGAACCCTAAAAAATTGTTATTGCGTGACAATAGCCCCCCTATTAATCCAACGGATTATATAGCGGTAGGGGCACCGATAGGCTACAGGGAGGTGGCAATGGCGATAAATCACTGGCCTGCTCAGGAGCGGCCCCGGGAAAAACTACTTCAACACGGCCCTCAGCACCTGTCTGACGCTGAACTTCTAGCCATTTTTTTACGTACAGGAGTAAAGGGTAAATCAGCTGTCGATCTGGCTCGGGGGCTGCTAAATGCCTTCGGTGGACTGCGGGCGGTGCTGGAAGCGGGACAAACCAGCTTTTGCTCACAACCTGGCCTTGGCCCCGCTAAATTTGCCCAGCTGCAAGCTGTCCTTGAAATGGCCAGGCGCCATCTTGCTGAAGAGCTCAAAAAGGGCTGTGCCATCAATAGCCCCCAGGTTACACGCAACTTCCTGCTGTCAACCATGCGCGCAGCCCGTCAAGAGATATTTGCCTGCCTCTACCTTGATAGTCAAAACAGGCTGATAGAATTCCGTGAGCATTTTTATGGTACCATCGACAGCGCCAGTGTCTACCCCAGGGAACTGGTTCGCTCCGCTCTGGAATGTAATGCCGCAGGCGTTATTCTGGCACATAATCACCCCTCCGGAGTCGCCGAACCCAGCGAGGCAGACCGATCAATTACCCGTAAAATAAGGGACGCTATGCAACTGATCGATGTCAGGCTCATTGATCACATGGTGGTGGGCGATGGTGAAGTTTTGTCCTTTGCCGAACTGGGTTTGCTTTAACCTGAAAATCTCAGCTGAAGATTTCAGCTTAACAAGCCCCAGACTGCGAACCTGATGACAAGACGAATAGTGCCCATATATGGGACAGGCGCTTGCCATTGCATCATGCTTCTGGTATAAATGCGGCCCTCTGTCTGGTAGGGTTCTCATTGAGGGCTACCTGAGATACCAGATATCCAAAACATTTTGGAAACGTCAGGGTTTCCCCACAACTTTAATTTAAGGGTAAGGTAATGTCGAAGGTTTGTCAGGTCACAGGCAAGCGCCCGGTGACCGGAAATAATGTATCTCACGCGAACAACAAAACGCGCCGCCGGTTTTCACCTAATTTGCACACCCATCGCTTCTGGGTGGAGTCTGAAAATCGTTTTGTAAAACTACGCGTGACCTCAAAGGGTATGCGAATCATTGATAAATTAGGTATCGACAAGGTACTGAACAATATTCGCTCAAGCGGCACCAAAGTCTAACGAGTCAGGAGAATAGGTTATGCGCGACAAAATTAAACTGGTTTCTTCTGCGGGTACCGGACACTACTACACCACCACAAAAAACAAACGCAGCATGCCGGACAAAATGGAGATCAAGAAGTTTGATCCAGTTGTTCGCAAGCATGTGATGTACAAGGAATCCAAGATCAAGTAGTTCCCGGTTTCTAACGGACATTGAAAAGCTCGGCAATGCCGGGCTTTTTGCATTTCAGGGGGAAGCAGCCAAACCATGCCGGAACTGCCTGAAGTAGAAACCAGCCGCCGGGGCATCAAGCCCTATCTTGAAGGAGAGTCCATTGACTTACTGCTGGTAAGACAACCGA
>CAYYRK010000038.1:12129-17589 GCA_964473915.1 uncultured Pseudomonadales bacterium | reverse complement strand
CACAACAACAAAAGCCCCTAAAAAGGGGCTTTTCAATAAACTATTGGTAGCGGGGGCTGGATTTGAACCAACGACCTTCGGGTTATGAGCCCGACGAGCTACCAGACTGCTCCACCCCGCAACAAACCCCTCTGGACTGAAGCTGCTAAAATATAACGCTATTCAGTACCACTAATCCTTCACCAACTTCAACAAAGTCGGTCATGAAAAAAGGAATGCGAAGTATAGGTATCTAACTGTACGGGGTCAAGCAGATAATCCTCTTATATTTAATGGGCCTATTATAGGTGATATAACCTCCTTAAAGAGATTGCTTACCCAGAGCAGCAGGCCGTTAAACTCACTCCTGTCAAGTTGTCAGCCTACTATTTTTCCGGTAGTGTGTTCGGTTCAATTTTTGAGCTGCCCGAGAGGCAAATCAAATGTAATAGATCTGCCTGGAGGCTGGCAGCCTCCAGGCCCATAAGAGAAAAGGAAAATTATGCAAGCGCCTACCGAGACCGACGGATTACCTGATATGTCAATGGACCCAAAAGCCTTGTATCGCGAGGAGGTCTATACTGATCGCAAAGTAGGTACTTTGCGAGTGATGGCCCCCATTACGGCAGAGGGGCAAGAGGATCCGGAGCGCCCCACCCTCTACCTCGGCCAGGCACAGATAGTGACGCCAGGTGGCGCGCTGCCCATTACCTTCGATATCGAGGCAAGTACGCTCAGTGAAGCCGTATCCAAATTTTCTGAAGGAGCTCAGCATGCTCTGGAAGACACCATAAAGGAGATTGAGCAGATGCGCCGCGATGAGGCTTCATCTATTTTGATTCCTGGTGCTGGCAATATGGGTGGAGGTGGCGGCATTCAAATGCCCTAAAATCTCAGTGCAATAAACTTCTGTTTGGGGCTCTCGTGCGAGGATAGCTCCAAGCAGCGACCCAAAAATTTCAACAGCGGGCTGCCGATAGCCTCCTCACAGAACATCCAGCTCTAAGAGGCTATCATAAAGGGCGCCGGCTCGGGTGATCCAATCCGGCATCTCCTTTTAGACTATTAGATTCGCTCGATCAGCACGGCCATACCTTGGCCTGCTCCCAGGCACATGGATAGAACAGCCAAGCGACCAGAGGTATCATCCAGATGATCCATTGCTGTCAAAGCCATCCGTATTCCGGTAGCACCTGGCGGATGCCCAATGGAGATGCCTCCACCATACAGGTTGGTTTTATCGCGAGAGATACCCAGTTGCGTTTCGGCATGCAGGTTAACAACGGCAAAAGCCTCATTGATCTCGTAATAATCGATATCATCCACCTTTAGATTCTGCCGCTCAAGCAGCCCCGCAATGGCTGGCACAGGGCCGCAACCCATGATTCTGGGGGGCACACCAACCACCTCCCAGTCCACAAGACGCACACGGGGTGTAAGGCCGGCGGATTCAGCACTGGCTCGATCTGCCACAACCAGAAATGCCGCGCCATCTGTCATCCCGCTAGAATTACCTGCGGTCACCCGACCATTTTCACGGAAGCATGGCTTGAGTGAAGACAGTTTTTCCGGGGTGACGCCAGCCCGCGGAAACTCATCAACCTCAAATAAACGCTCACCTTTACGCTCGGGAATCATAATCGGCGCTATTTGGCGTGCAAGAAAGCCTGACTCAATCGCTGCTGCTGCCCGTTGCTGGCTGGTCAACGCATAAGCATCCATATCTTCCCTTTTATAGCCAAAATCGTCGGAAAGTGCTTCTGCCGTTTCACCCATCAGGCTTAAGTCGAACGGGCAACGGTACCCATAATCAATAGCATCGACAAGCGTACCGGCTCCGCGCACCATACCCCAGCGGGCACCTGTGAGCACATAAGGCACACGCGAGGTGTTCTCAAAACCTCCAGCAAGCGCTATGTTGCTGTGCCCACTTATGATCTGTTCTGCCGCCGAGACGATAGCCTGGGTTCCCGTCCCGCAGGCGCGGGAAACGTTGAGCGCACGACTATCCTCTCGCATGCCACTTCCCAGCGCTACAACGCGGCCGGAGAAATACCCCCCCTGGTCCACGGGAAAAACATTTCCGCACACAAGGTGGTCTACTTTTTCTGCGGCAAGGCCCGCAGCATCCATACAGGCCTTGGCTGCATGGATACCAAGGTCAGTACCAACAATATTCGCCAGCGATTTACCAAAATCACCAAAGGGTGTGCGTTTGCCTGAGCAAAGTACAATTTCCTGATTCATAATTTCTCCACACTAATTATTTTTTATGCTTAATCTGTTTTTCGAGCATACTCAACGCGCTTCACCCAAGGTGGGCGGCATCTATACTCGCCCCTTGGGTAATACGCTATTAATCTTCGTCCTGCTTAGATTGCGTATAATATTGCGACAGCAGGCGTGCAATGGCTTGATCATAGTTGCAATCACCTGATATAACTGAATCCAGTAGCTTGGTCGTATCTGGATGCTGATCTCTCAGTACCAGCTGCTTAACCTGCTCTGCAGCTTCTTGCGCGATCAACCGGCGAGTACGCTCCAGCAGCCGTTCCTTCTTGTTTCTCTTGGGTTTCAGCCTGCCCTTGTCAGTGATCGCTTCAATCAGTTTATCGACACCGCTACCATCTGTCGCAATAGTGTTTATTACGGGAACCTGCTGGCACTCCTCCCTACGCAGCTGCAGCATCGCTTTTAACTGCCGCTCTGTGCGTTGCGCCAGAGGAGAGTCCGCCTTGTTGATGACCAGTATATCGGCGATTTCAAGAATGCCCGCCTTGATGGCCTGCACATCATCACCAAGCCCTGGGGCGTTGATTACTACATTAATATCGGCTATCTCGGCAATTTCGGTTTCCGATTGCCCCGCCCCCACGGTTTCAACAATGACAAGATCCCAGCCCGCTACATCGATCAGATCAACCACTCTGAGAATATTAGCCGATAGTCCACCCAGATGCCCACGCGCAGAGAGCGAACGGATAAAAACACCAGGGTCACAGCTATGCTCCCCCATCCGAGTTCTATCCCCCAGCACAGAACCGCCAGTAATGGGGCTGGATGGATCAACGGCAACAACGGCCACTCGCCGGCCCTGCTTTCTCAACCCTGCCACTAACGCATTGATGAGGGTTGATTTGCCAGCACCCGGTGGTCCGGTAATGCCAACCACCTCGGTGTGGCCCGCGTGGGGACGTGCGCTATGGTGGATCAGGGTGCCAAGATCTGAAAAGGAGTCTACCAGACTGATGGATCGAGCCAGCGCGCCGATGTCTCCCGCCCGCACCCGGCTGACCATATTGTCAGCAAATTGATTAACATCACTCATCACCAGCTACCCTTATGCGATAGTTAGTGGCTGGCCGAATCCCAGCTCGTCTCGTAAGCAAGCAATGATTTCACCCTGAGAAACACCTGATTCTGTTGCATCAACAACACGGGAAAATATATTTTCATCATCGCTGTTCGCGGCTCGGGTCAGGTCATCCAAAGCATTGTTTACAGTCCGTTGGCTACGAGCCTTCTTGAACGCCTTGAACGCCTCAACATGCCGCTTCATCGCCTCTGGATCGGGTCGACAAGTGGGAATTTCTTCCATGCTATCATCTTCATCCTGATAGCAATTAAGTCCGACTATTTTTTGCTCGCCTGATTCAATCTTCTCCTGATAGGCCATTGCTGAATCGCCAATCATAGATTGCACCAGGCCAGACTCGACCGCTTTATACATGCCGCCCACAGCACTGATTTTTTCCATAGTTTTGAGGATCTCCTCCTCCATCTGATCAGTCATGCGCTCTACATAGTAGGAGCCACCAAGAGGATCGATGACATCACACAAGTGTGCCTCTTCGCGTAAAATATTCTGGGTGGCCACAGCAATTTTTGCTGTTTCTTCTGATGGGCAGGTAATCGGCTCATCGTAAGCATCCGTATGCATCGACTGTATGCCGCTTAAAATACCAGACATCGCCTGTATCGCCACACGAGAAATATTGTTAATCGGCTGCTGTGCAGTCAGATCAATACCTGAAGTTTGGCCATGAAATTTGAAGCGCCATGACTTCGGGTCTTTGCCCCCCAATTGATCGCGGACGATTCGTGCCCAGATCCGCCTGGCGGCCCGAAATTTAGCCACCTCTTCAAAAAAGCTGATGGAGATATCAAAGAAGAAGGTAAAGCGTGGCAGGATGCTGTCTGGGTCCATACCCCTTGCTATGCAATCCTCGGCATGTTGAATTGCTGAGGCGAAGGTAAAAGCAATAGTTTCCGCCGGTGTTGCACCCGCCTGCTGCATATGTTGCCCAACAATAGACATGGCGTTCCAGTTCGGTACGCGTTCGCGACAAAACTCAATATGATCCACCAGCACCCGTCGAGAACCGGGTAACGAGAGGCGCACAAACATGTGGTTTGCAACAAAATGGGAGAGATAATCACTTTGGTTAGAGGTGCCGGTAATCTTATTCCAACTGACACCACGGCGCTTGGCCACATTGAGCAAAAAGGCGAACATGGTAAACGGCGAAGGGTCGTTCATCGCTGTGGATATCTGGTCGAGGGCTACCTGGTCGAGACAGGTATCCATATGGTCAGCTGTATTCACAACGGTACCACAGGTACCTAGCAGTGGTAACGGGACAGCATCGCAGTCTACACCGCGAAAGCCAGAATTACAGGGTATCAGGCTGATCGCGGTAGCGCCCAGGTCCAGCATCGAGCGCAGCCGTTCATTGTAGTCAGAGGGAGTGCCCAGCCCAACCAGCTGTCGCTGGGTCCAGGTACGGCCTCGGTGCATGGTCGGATAGATGCCACGTGTATAGGGGAACTGGCCAGGGAAGCCCAGCTTACTCTGGAACTCCGTTGAATCCTGTAGGTTATCCGGCGTATAAAGGGGCTGCACCTCAATACCAGAACGGTTCTTGATTACGCGGTCTTTATTACCAATCTGTTGTGCATACTGCTTCTCCCATTGTTGGCCCGCATCAGCCATGGATTGAGAGTCGGTCTTTTTAGAATCGCTCATAGTTAACCCCCAAACTCCTGTTGTTTGTTTTTCCTGGCGCTAACCGCCATCTGCTGTGCGCTTTCAACTATCTCATCTCTTTTGGCACCAGGCCCAAAGATCTTGTGTACACCTGCCGCTATCAACGCGGGACGTTCCTGCTCCGGAATAATGCCTCCTACAAAAACCTCGACGGCACCAAGCCTGGCATCTCTCAATGCGGTCATCATATCCGGGATGATCAGATGGTCGGTTGCCAAAGAACTCACTCCGATTAGGTCTATATCTTCCTGCAGTGCCAACTGCACCACCGACTCAATCGATTGCCATGGAGGGGTATAGATCACCTCCATGCCGGCATCTCGCAAGTAAGCAGCAACAATGCGACTACCGCGATCATGTCCATCCAGACCTATTTTGGTGATAAGCACCCTGGGCGGGGGACTCAAAATTGATAATTCATCAGTAGCTGACTG
>CAYYRK010000038.1:0-12029 GCA_964473915.1 uncultured Pseudomonadales bacterium | reverse complement strand
TCGAGCTGACCACGAGTAGTTTTATTTTTTATCCTCCGTAAAACCCTAACATAATTGTTATTTAAATATCACTGTTTTTTGCCAGGCAGTCCTGGATGGGGAAAGGCATGCAGATACGTTTATACGACTAAATTGAGGGTTGAGAACCCCATCTTCGCCCAACCAGGGAGCTGAGGAAGTATTGATTTGAGGTGGATGTTTTGACTACTTGGGACAAATAACCCGCTATTTAACAAGAAAATCCAGGCAAATGATATTTCCCTGCAGTAGATTAATTCTAAGTTTTACAGCCTTCTAGTTATAGTGCGGTGGTCTGTGTTAGTCTTCTTTGGATGGCCGAAGTTGTTCAGGCTGAGAAACCTAATACTCCCTTCGACACCCATAAAACAAGCCCATCAAGAGGCTGCTGCGTAAGCCTGTCACATCATAGTAATGCCAAGTTTTTTCAAAAGGAGTCTGTATGTCCGAATACAACGCACCGCTTAATGATATGCGGTTTGTGATCAACCATCTGGCTGGTTTGGCTGAGATAAATAAACTGCCTGACTATGAGGGGGCTACCCCAGATATTGTTGATCCGGTAATGGAGGAGGCCGCAAAGTTGGCCAGCGAAGTACTCGCACCTATGAATGTTGAAGGAGACCTCTTTGGGGCTCGCGTTGAACACAGGGCCGTGGTAACGCACGAAAATTTTAAACGGGCCTATCAGCAATTTGTAGAGGGTGGCTGGCCCGCTCTGTCGGGCAGCCCTGAATACGATGGCATGGGTCTGCCAGAACTGGTTTCGATCCCGGTTTCAGAGATGTGGCAATCCGCTAACTTAGCCTTCTCTCTATGCCCGATGCTCAGCTATGGTGCCGCCTACGCAATCAAAACACATGCAGATGATGAGCTTAAAAAAACCTTCCTGCCAAAAATGGTATCCGGAAAATGGACTGGCACCATGAATCTGACTGAGCCCCAGGCAGGGTCAGACCTGGCAGCGGTTAAAGCCAGGGCTGTGCCAGAAGGGGATCACTATCGCATCAGTGGTACCAAAATTTTTATTACCTGGGGTGACCACTCCCTAACTGAAAATATTATCCATCTGGTGCTGGCTAGATTACCTGGGGCACCTGCGGGAAGCCAAGGTATCTCTCTATTTTTGGTCCCAAAATATCTGGTAAATGCAGACGGCTCACTGGGTGAGCGTAACGATGTTTTTCCTGTCTCTGTGGAGCACAAAATGGGTATTCACTCCAGCCCCACCTGCGTGATGGGGTTCGGTGAGGAGACCGGGGCCATCGGTTATCTGGTCGGCAAGGAAAACAGGGGTCTTGCCTGCATGTTCACCATGATGAATGAAGCGCGTATGGCGGTAGGTATGCAGGGGGTGGCCATCTCCGAACGGGCTCGCCAGCAAGCTGTTGCTTTTGCCAAAGAGCGGGTGCAGGGGGCTTTGGTTGGCCAAAAAGAGTCTGTCACTATCATCAATCACCCCGATGTACGACGTATGCTGATGCTGATGAACGCCCTGACTGAAGCGATGCGCGCAGTGGGTTATTGCACGGCCGCAACCATGGATATGGCGCATGCTGCGCAAGATGAAGAGGTAAGAAACAGAGCATCTCGGCGTGTAGACCTAATGATCCCTATCATCAAAGGTTGGTTTACAGAGAGCGCTCAGGAGGTTACCAGCCTTAATGTTCAGGTTCATGGTGGCATGGGTTATATCGAAGAAACCGGCGCTGCGCAACATATGCGCGATGCCAGAATCCTGCCCATCTATGAAGGCACCACCGGTATTCAGGGTATGGATTTTGTTGGGCGAAAAATAATACGTGACAAGGGGTTAGCCCTGAAAGAGTTGATCGTAGATATGAAAACAACCGAGGCTGAATTTGCGGGCACTGCAGACGATTTAAAGCGTCTCCAGCAGGGCTTGGCTGAAGGTATCTCTTATCTGGAGCAGGTCGCGAGCTGGCTACCGGAAAATCTGCAGGAAGATGATAGTGTTATGGGCGCGGTTGCTGTCAATGTTATGATGCTCGCCGGTGTTGTGAGTGGCGCCTGGCAGATGGCGCGTGCCGCGCTTGTATCGCAACGTCAGCTTGAAGCTGATGGGACGGATCAACCCTTTTACCAGGCAAAAATCGTAACAGCCGGTTTCTATATGGATCACATTTTGCCCCGCGCAGCGGCCTTTTTAAAGGCGGTCACTGCCGGTAGTCACAGCGTAATGGCTCTGACAGAGGATCAATTTTAGGTAGTTTGAGCGCTTTCTTGCAAAGTGCTTAGTTTATATTACTTTGGGGGAGGGTAACCCTTTTACTCCCGCCCGGCATAGAGGAAAAAAAATGAGCAAAAAAGAGGTAGTGGTATTATCCGGTGTGAGAACAGCAGTAGGAGATTTTGGTGGTGGTCTGAAAGGGTTTTCACCCTCAGATATGGGCACCGCAGTACTGGAAGAGGCCATTAAAAGGTCCGCTGTGGATACTGACCTGGTCGGGCATTGTGTCTTTGGGAATGTGATTCACACCGAACCTTCCGACATGTACCTGTCCAGAGTGGTTGCCCTAAGGGCCGGGCTCTCTGAAAAAACACCCGCAATGACGGTTAACCGACTGTGTGGTAGTGGTTTACAGGCGATTATTAGCGCAGCACAACAGATTCAGCTGGGTGACTGTACAGCCAGTGTTGCTGGTGGCGCAGAATCCATGAGTCGTGCGCCCTATCAGGCCACGGGTGCACGATTTGGGAATCGCATGGGCGATTCGACCATGATCGATATGATGCTGGCCGCACTGCACTGCCCTATAGAAAAAGTACATATGGGCGTGACTGCTGAAGCGATTGCCACCAAGTGGAATATTAGCCGTGAAGCGCAGGATACACTGGCAGTAGAGGGCCATAATCGTGCACAAAAAGCGATTGAAGAGGGGCGATTCAAGGAGCAGATACTGCCCATGGAGATCAAGTCACGCAAGGGTGTCACTGTTTTTGATACTGACGAGCATGTACGCTTTAATTGTGCTCCGGGGAGCCTAGACTCATTGAGACCAGCTTTCAAGAAAGATGGCACCGTAACGGCGGGTAACGCATCAGGCTTGAACGATGCCGCAGCGGCGGTGGTATTGATGGAAGCAGAAGCTGCAAAACAGCAGGGTCTAAACCCGATGGCACGGCTGGTGGATTACAGCTTTTCCGGGGTTGAGCCTCTCTATATGGGTATCGGTCCGGTCCCAGCTGTACGACAATTATTGGCTGCCAATGATCTAACTGTGGCTGACATAGATGTTTGGGAAGTAAATGAGGCTTTTGCTGCCCAGGCTTTGGCTGTGGCGCAGGACCTGGGCATTCCGGCTGAAAAGCTCAACCCCAATGGGAGTGGCATCTCCCTCGGGCACCCCATTGGCGCAACCGGAGCAATTATTACGGTTAAAGCGCTCTATGAGCTGCAGCGCACTCAATCTCGCTATGCAGTTGTGAGCATGTGCATCGGCGGTGGACAGGGGATTGCTGCGCTATTTGAGCGTATCTAATACCTGAAAGAGTGTCGGAGTGGCAGCGCCGCTCCGACATCCTCTTCTCTTTCGAATAGTTGCCTACAGTTTCTTTCTTAGTATTTCGTTAACCTGCTTGGGGTTGGCCTTCCCTTTTGAGGCTTTCATGACCTGACCCACAAAATAGCCTATTAGCTTGCCCTGTTTATCCGGTGAGCTGTTGCGATACTGTTCAACCTGGGCTGCACTGGCTGCGATCACCTCATCGACTATCGTCTCAATAGCACCGGAATCGGTAACCTGCTTAAGGCCTCTGGTTTTAATAATCTGGTCGGCACTGCCTTCACCGCGCCACATCGCCTCAAAAACAGTTTTGGCAATTTTTCCAGAGATAGTATTGTCCAGTATGCGTTGAATAAGCTCCCCCAGCTGCTGAGCGCTGACCGGACTGGCCTCCAGGCTAAGGCCTGCTTGATTCAATGCGCCAGCCAGCGCACCATTGACCCAGTTGGCTGTAATTTTAGTATCCTTGGCTATCGCCACCACCTGTTCGTAATACTCGGCTGTTTCTTTGCTGCTCGACAGCAGATCCGCATCATAAGTACTCAGCTGGTATTGCTCGATAAAGCGGAGGCACTTTTCATGGGGCAGCTCCGGTAATGAGCCTCGTATGGCTTCGATGTAGGCTTCATCCAGCTCAACAGGTAGCAGATCCGGGTCAGGAAAATAACGATAATCGTTGGCCTCCTCTTTGCTGCGCATAGAGCGGGTTTCGTTTTTATCCGCATCATAGAGTCGGGTTTCCTGCACCACCTTGCCACCAGCCTCCAGAATATCAATCTGCCGCTCAACTTCAAAATTGATCGCTTTTTCGACAAATCGGAATGAGTTAATGTTTTTGATTTCAGCACGGGTACCGAATGCTTCCTGTCCCTTGGGTCGCATCGAAATATTGGCATCACAGCGCATGGAACCCTCTGCCATATTGCCATCAGAGATATCCAGATAGCGGATCAGTGAGTGGATCTGCTTCAGAAAGGCAACAGCTTCCTTTGCCGTGCGCAGGTCAGGCTCAGATACAATCTCCAGCAGTGGTGTGCCGGTCCGGTTCAGGTCGATACCGGTCATGCCGTGGAAATCTTCGTGTAGTGATTTTCCTGCATCCTCCTCAAGGTGTGCCCGGGTTACACCAATACACCGGGTCGTACCGTCTTCCAGGGTGATGTCAAGATGCCCCTCGCCCACAATAGGATGATCCATCTGGCTAATTTGATAACCCTTGGGAAGATCAGGGTAGAAATAGTTTTTTCTGGCAAAGATCGATTTACGG
Source organism: uncultured Pseudomonadales bacterium (assembly GCA_964473915.1). GTDB lineage: Bacteria > Pseudomonadota > Gammaproteobacteria > Pseudomonadales > IMCC2047 > CAYYRK01. The sequence goes on along the minus strand of CAYYRK010000038.1, from coordinate 7,217 downwards.
CTGATATGCGCACCGATAGCCAGACCGAATTTTACCGCCATGCTGACAACTTCGGCATTCAGTACCGGCAGCACCCCTGGCAGACCAAGGTCCACCGCGCAGGCCTGGCTATTGGGTTGGGCACCAAAAGCGGTGCTGGCACCGGAAAATATTTTAGACTGGGTGGCCAGCTGTACATGTATCTCCAGCCCGATGACAGTTTCCCATTGCATGATTGTCCTACCTCTGTAGTTGATTCTGGCTATTTGATATCCGCTGGCGCCATCTGATGCCAGTCGGTTATCTGTTGGTATTGGTGCGCCGCATTAAGCAGGCTGCCTTCCGCAAAATAGTTGCCAATAAGGTGTAAACCCACGGGCTTGCCATCCACAAAGCCGCAGGGCACGGACAACCCTGGAAGACCAGCCAGGTTAGTTGATATCGTAAAGATATCGGCCAGGTACATGCTTACAGGGTCACTGGTTTTTTCACCAAGACCAAAGGCGGTGGAGGGTGATGTTGGCCCCATGATCAGGTCAACTTCCTCAAAGGCCTTAACGAAATCATCCTTGATCAAACGCCGGACTTTCTGAGCTTTCAGGTAGTAAGCGTCATAGTACCCTTCGGATAATGCATAGGTACCAATCAAAACACGACGCTTAACTTCCCGGCCGAAACCTTCGGCGCGGGAGCGCTTGTACATATCTTCCAGATCTTGAGGGTCATCACAGCGGTGCCCAAAACGTACCCCGTCAAAACGGGACAGGTTGGAGGAGCACTCTGCTGGCGCAATCACATAATAGGCGGGAACCGATAACCCCGTATGTGGCAGGCTGATATCCTTAAAAATAACACCCATTTTTTCATATTCACTGATCGCCTGCTGAATTTGAACCTGAATAGCAGGATCCAGATCATCCGTGAAAAACTCCCTGGGTAGTCCGACCCGCAGCCCTTTTAGGTCTTTGCCCAGAGTAGCCGAATAATCATCTACCGGGCAATCAATGCTGGTGGAATCCTTTGGGTCAAACCCGGACATGGCATTAAGAACCAATGCACAGTCTTCAGCGGATCGGGCAATGACGCCGCCCTGATCAAGGCTCGAGGCAAAAGCGATCATGCCCCAGCGCGATACCCGACCATAGGTGGGCTTTATTCCAGTAACGCCACATAAAGCCGCAGGTTGGCGTATTGAGCCCCCGGTATCGGTCGCAGTTGCAGCAGGAGCCATTCTGGCGGCCACGCAGGCTGCTGAACCGCCTGATGACCCACCGGGCACACAATCTGTACTCCAGGGGTTACGTACCGGGCCATACCAGCTGGTTTCGTTGGATGAGCCCATGGCAAATTCATCCATATTAGTTTTACCCAGGCATACCGCTCCGGCGGCCTTGAGACGGCTGACCACGGTTGCATCATAGGGAGCAATAAAATTGTCCAGCATGCGTGATCCGCAGCTGGTTTTGGTGCCGTTGGTGCAGAATATATCTTTGTGGGCAATGGGGATGCCGGACAGAGGGGTTGCATTGCCTGCGGCCCGGTGTTTGTCGGCCAGTCTTGCCTCTGCCAATGCAGGCTCCTCCATCAGGGTGATAAAAGAGTTGTAGGCACCATCGTGTTCACGGATGCGGCGCAAAAAATATTCAGTCAATTCGACACTGGAAAATTTTCCGGTGGTCAGACTGCGGCTCAATTGCGCGATCGTTTGGTTGTGCATGGTTAAATCCTGTTTGTTAAAAACGTCAGCCTAAGGAGTGAGAACTCTCTTCGTGGCGATTGGGCTAATCAATCACCCTGGGCACCAGATAAAGACCATTTTCAGTGGCATTGGCTACCCTCTGGAAATGATCGCGCTGATCAGTCTCACTGACTTGGTCACACCTAAGGCGTTGGGTTGCTTCCGTTGGGTGCGCCATGGGCTCAATGCCATCGGTATTGATGGATTGCATCTGGTTAACCAGGTCCAAAATATTGCCCAGATCCCGAGTATAATTTTCTATATCCTGCTCTTGGATAGTAATGCGAGCCAGATGTGCAGCATTGAGTACGTCTGATCGTTCAATTGTCATATGATTTCTCTTATTTCATTCATTACAAAATCTTTGCCAGAGAGTTGTTGAGCTCCCTTGCTGCGTTAAAATGGGTTCAGCCAATCACTGCCCCTCGTACCCCGCTTTGCGTGCCGTTGTCTTGTCTGAAACAAAAACATCTCCAATGCAAAAACCTCTATCCTTTATATAGTAAATATGGGGTCGCCATCTTTAATGGGCATCAACTTCGGTCAGATATGCATTTTGCCTTAAAAAACCACTTATTTTACGAAACAGGGTTAATAAAATCGTCGAAATGTAAAAGATACAGAACTTATCATATTTCCGCCTTGCTCAAAATCCCCTGCATTGATACATTTGCGCATTTAGTCTGGAACGCCAACTATCTGGGGCAATTATAATAATGTCGGTTTTTAAAAAATTACGCGGCCTTTTTTCATCAGATCTATCCATTGACCTGGGTACAGCGAATACGCTGATCTATGTGCGTGACAAAGAGATTGTACTCAATGAGCCATCGGTGGTTGCCATCAGGCAGGTTGGAAGCCAGAAAACTGTTGCCGCAGTTGGCACCGAGGCCAAACGTATGCTGGGAAGAACCCCTGGCAACATTACCGCCATCAGACCGTTAAAAGATGGTGTTATTGCAGATTTTCTTGTCACTGAAAAAATGCTTCAGTACTTTATCGCAAAAGTGCATGAAAATACCTGGATCAAACCCAGTCCGCGTGTTCTTATCTGTGTGCCCTGCAAGTCCACCCAGGTCGAAAGGCGCGCTATTAAAGAGTCAGCGCTGGGTGCTGGTGCCCGAGAGGTCTATCTGATCGACGAGCCTATGGCTGCGGCGATTGGCGCAGGCTTGCCGGTGGAGGAGGCTACCGGGTCGATGGTGATCGATATTGGTGGGGGGACCACTGAGATCGCTATTATATCCCTGAGCGGGATCGTCTATTCCGAATCGGTGCGTGTGGGTGGAGATCGGTTTGATGAGGCGATTGTATCCTATGTGAGGCGCAACTACGGCAGCCTTATCGGCGAAGCAACCGCAGAGCGCATTAAGCAGGAGATTGGCACCGCCTACCCCAGTGATGAGGTTCGAGAAATTGATGTGCGTGGGCGTAACCTAGCGGAGGGTATCCCCCGCAGCTTTACGCTGAACAGTAATGAAATTCTTGAATCAATACAGGATGCACTTTCCTCGATCGTCCAGGCCGTCAAGGGCGCCCTGGAGCAGACACCGCCGGAGCTGGCATCGGATATTGCAGAAACCGGATTGGTCATTACCGGCGGAGGGGCATTACTACGAGATATTGACCGCCTTCTGAGTGAAGAAACCGGGTTGCCAGTGATTATTGCCGATGACCCGATGACCTGCGTGGCCAAAGGAGGAGGAAAGGCGCTGGAGTGGATCGACCATGGGGTAGATTTGACCTCTAGCGAATAGGAAACGAAAAAAGACAACCATCCGGCAGAACCGCTTACCCCAAGACAGCGGCTTCGTGCAGGAATATTTTGGGTAAGATCTCCCCTTGTTTTTATTGCTATACATTGAACAGGGAAGCCCCAGTCAGGAACTACCGTAACGGCTTCGCACAACGAGGATTCCGGCAATCAAACCGCTCTTTCTCAAGGATACTGACATTGGCCTGCGATTGTTGGTTTTCTCGCTGTTGGCGTTACTGCTGATGTTTGCGGACTACCGCCTTCGCCTGGATACTGTACGTTCAACGCTTAACACAGTGATAACTCCGATCCAGTTTATCGTAGACGTCCCCTCTCGCGTTTGGTTCTGGTTTGACCGAATGAGTGCTGACTACAACGAACTACTGGGAGAAAACCGTGCTCTGCAAGCGCAAGCCTTGATTTTGCAACGTAAACTGCAAAAAATGGCAGCTGTCACAGCAGAAAATATTCGTTTGCGAGAACTGCTTAAAGGCGCCAAGCGGGTCGACGAAGCTGTCATGGTAACAGAGATTATCGGCGTAGACCCTGACCCCTTCACCCATGAGATAATCATTAATCGTGGAGCGAGTAGCGGTGTTTATTTAGGGCAGCCTCTACTCGATGCAAACGGTGTGATGGGCCAGATAACTGTGGTCAGCCGGTTTACCAGTCGAGCACTGCTGATCACCGATGCACGTCACAGCATTCCGGTGCAGGTGAACCGTAACGGCGTACGTGCGGTGGCCTCAGGTGTTGGTATATTTGATAAGCTGGAGCTACAGCATGTCCCCATCAGCGCGGATATCAAGAAGGGTGATCTTCTGGTCTCATCCGGATTGGGGGGTGTTTTCCCTTTCGGTTATCCAGTTGCGCTGGTAGCCAGTATTGGTCATGATCCTGGCCAGGCTTTTGCGCAAGTGAGAGCAACACCCCTGGCGAACTTGGTGAAAAGTCGGCAAGTTATTCTGCTTAGCCGCCGTTCTGCATTCGATAGCGGCAGATCCCTGCCTGGAACAGCAGGAGGCAGTGATGACTAGATCCAGCGGTAGTTGGGTGATCATACTGACCTTTATTGGGGCACTGATACTCAGCGCCTTACCCATGGTAGAATCATTACAATGGTGGCGCCCGGAATGGGGCATACTGGTGCTTTTTTACTGGATCGTAGTACTTCCTCAGCGTGTTGGAATGGGGGTTGGTTGGCTGTTGGGTATCCTGCTGGATGTGCTGGAAGGCGGCCTGTTAGGGCTGAATGCACTGGCGCTGACAATTGCAGCTTATTTTGTTCTTTTATTTTATCAGCGTTTGAGAATGTATAATTGGTTCCAGCAATCACTATTTGTGTTCATATTGGTAGCTATGAACCAGGTTTTAAGCCTCTGGATAAAGGGGATACTGGGCGTTTCAGTGCAGAGCCTGATGTTCCTTATGCCTGCGCTGGTTAGTGCTATGATCTGGCCATGGATCTTCATTCTGCTGCGTGGCATTAGGCGAAAATTTAATGTCTACTGACCCACGAAGCGATACCGGGGCGGAGCTCTACCTGGCCTCCACATCACCTCGCAGAGGCCAGCTGCTGGGGCAGATAGGGGTTCGATATTCTAGAATAATGGTAGCGGTAGACGAATCTGCAATTCTCGGAGAATCCCCGCAGCAACAGGTGGAAAGGCTCGCGCTTCTTAAAGCTAGAGCGGGATGGGAAAGCCTTGGCGGCAACAAGCTGTTACCGGTGCTGGCGGCTGATACCATCGTGGTAGTGGATGACCAGGTGCTAGGTAAACCGGAGTCAGAAAAGGATGCCCTCGGTATGCTGCAAACCCTATCAGGCCGCAGCCATTATGTTTTTTCTGCTATAGCGGTTATGAATGGAGCGCGAACCGAGTCTTGTTATGTTAAAACACAGGTCAGCTTTCGTACACTCTCAGAGGATGAGTGCCAGCTTTACTGGAACACTGGAGAGCCCAGAGACAAGGCTGGAGCCTATGGCATTCAGGGTTACGGTGCCATTTTTGTTGATTCAATTGATGGTAGCTACTCAAATGTAGTGGGCTTACCGTTACTTGAAACAGCAAAAATGCTGGCCCGATTTGGGGTGACCCTATGGAATGAGATTAATGAACGGTCATTACACCCAGCGATCAAATAGCCTGATTAATTCAGCTTAAACTCGAGAAAAAGGAATACAGGATTTGAGTGAAGAAATTTTAATAAACGTTTCACCAATGGAGACTCGAGTTGCTCTGCTTGAAAATGGCTTGTTGCAGGGGATCTATATTGAACGTTCCAGCCGTCGGGGGTTGGTAGGCAACATGTACAAGGGAAAGGTTATCCGGGTTTTGCCGGGGATGCAGGCAGCCTTTATTGAGATGGGGCTGGAGCGCTCAGCATTTATTCACTCGGCTGATATTGTTGCGCTCGACGACGAAGGGATTGAGCAGCGTAACAGGGGCGTCAAAAATATCTGTGCGACCCTCAGGGAGGGCCAAAGTATTATCGTACAGGTGATTAAGGACCCTATCGGTAGCAAGGGTGCTCGCTTAACCACACAGTTGTCCCTGCCATCACGATATCTGGTCTATATGCCCCACACCCAGCACATAGGCATCTCTCAACAGATAGAGGAGGAGGAGGAGCGAACCCGTTTGCGGTTACTGGTACAGGAGTGCATGGAGGAGGTGGGGCTGGTTAACAGTTCTGGGTTTATTATACGGACCGCAGCAGAGGGCGTTGGTAAGACTGAGATCCGCAACGATATCCAATTCCTGAAGCGCCTCTGGGATTCCATTCAGGTGAAAATTAAAGCTGCAACAGCGCCCTCAGCTATCTATGAGGACCTGCCACTGCACCTGCGGGCGATGCGTGATTTCATAAAACCGGGACTGGACAAGGTTCGAATTGATTCGCATGAATGTTATATTCAGATGCAGTCATTTATAGAGTCTCTTGTTCCGGAACTTGATGGCAGGATTGAACTGTGCCAGGGAGAACGAGCGCTTTTTGACCTCTATAATATAGAGGATGAAATTCAAAAGGCGCTGGGGCGTAACGTGCCACTCAAATCGGGCGGACACCTGATTTTTGATCAGGCTGAGGCGATGACAACCATCGATGTCAATACCGGTACCTTTGTCGGGAACAAGAATCTGGAAGAAACGATCTATAAAACCAATCTTGAGGCTGCAAGTACCATTGCTCGCCAGTTAAGGCTGCGTAATATCGGTGGAATAATTATTATCGATTTTATCGATATGTCGGACAAAGAGCACCAGCGGCAAGTGATGCGGATGCTTGAAAAAGTGGTTGAGCGTGATCATTCCAAAAGCAATATCATCGGCATGTCAGACTTAGGGCTTGTTGAGATGACGCGCAAGCGGACTCGAGAGAATCTGTTGCAGGTTCTTTGTGAGGATTGCCCTGAATGTGATGGTAGAGGGAAGATTAAAACTGTAGAAACAGTTTGCTATGAGATTTTCCGGGAGATATTGCGTCAAAGTAGAGATTACAGCCCGCGCAGCTATCTGATTTTGGCATCACATGTGGTGGTGGAGCACTTGCAGGAAGAGAGTGCTTCAAGCCTGGCAGACCTGGAAGCCCTTATCAATAAGAGCATTAGCGTACAGGTTGAACCGCACTATGCCCAGGAGGAGTTTGATGTGGTGCTTCACTAGATTTAACGTAACTACTCAGCTAACCTCTGAATTACGCCATCTCTGCGTTCAAAAATGGGCATTTACACTTGTAAAT
>CAYYRK010000037.1:0-17636 GCA_964473915.1 uncultured Pseudomonadales bacterium | reverse complement strand
TGAAAGAGAGGCGTCTCTCTCTCATGATCATAGTGCCCACGATAAGCCGATTTAAAGAAAGAAATCTCTGGGGCTTGCCCCAGAGTAAAGGTAAATGAAACCATTAGAAAATTCCGGTTGGCCGAAGGCCAATCGCATTGGGCGTAAGCTCGGTTGCTTGCGGCCGAGTAGCCCTTTGCGAAGGGATTTTCTTTTTAACAGGGTTCGTTTGGTGAGCTCAAGGATAGCGCTAACTCGAGTGTAGCCAAACAAGCTCAGGTCACTGAAGTTATCGGACGTGATTTTCATATGGTGGTGGACTCGGCAGTGCATGGTGACCTCTCGCAACGCATTGACACCTCAATTTATGAAGGTGTCTTCGCCCAGCTTGGGACCGAGCTCAATGAGTTGATGGAGATTGCTGAACAGGGCTTGGGCAACATCGGACGGGTATTGCAGGCATTATCGCAGGGTGAGTTGAACCAACACATTGACTTGAAGACAAGCACGGTTGCTACCAGGAATTAAGTTCAGGGATCAATGAGTTGATCGAGATTAATCAGCATGTGATCGACGACAGTTCCAGGGTTTTTAGTGCGCTGGCACGTGGAGATATGAGCCAGACCATTGATAGGGATTACCAGGGTTCGTTTGGTGAGCTCAAGGATAGCGCTAACTCGAGTGTAGCCAAACAAGCTCAGGTCACTGAAGTTATCGGACGTGATTTTCATATGGTGGTGGACTCGGCAGTGCATGGTGACCTCTCGCAACGCATTGACACCTCAATTTATGAAGGTGTCTTCGCCCAGCTTGGGACCGAGCTCAATGAGTTGATGGAGATTGCTGAACAGGGCTTGGGCAACATCGGACGGGTATTGCAGGCATTATCGCAGGGTGAGTTGAACCAACACATTGACGGCGAGTATCAAGGTGTGTGGGGTGAGCTTAAAACTGATGCTAATGCCACAGTGGATAAACTGCAGGAGGTAGTCGGCGAGATAAGCCAAACCGCAGCTGAGGTTAATCGGGGGTCAGCAAACATCTCCCAGGGCAATAGCGAGTTGTCTAGCCGTACCGAACAGCAGGCAGCAAGCCTAGAGGAAACCTCCGCAACCATGGAGCAGATGACAGCAAGCGTCAGGCAAAATGCTGACAATGCAAAACATGCAGATACTCTAGCCAAGGGCGCCAGAGACTCAGCAGAGATTGGCAGCGGTGTTGTCGGCCAGGCGGTGACTGCGATGAATGAAATTAGTGCATCAAGTAATAAAATTGCCAGCATCATCGGTGTGATTGATGAAATTGCCTTCCAGACTAACCTGCTGGCTCTTAATGCCGCTGTTGAGGCGGCACGTGCTGGCGAGCATGGCCGAGGTTTTGCTGTGGTAGCCAGTGAGGTGCGCAACCTGGCGGGACGTAGTGCTACTGCGGCAAAAGAGATTCAGGCACTTATCCAGGATAGTGGCATAAGAGTTGAGGAGGGAAGTAAGCTGGTGGGTCGCTCAGGAGAAGTGTTGGCTGAGATCAACTCATCAGTCGGGGAAGTAAGTAAAATTGTTGCTGAAATCGCCTTAGCAAGCGCCGAACAGTCCAGCGGCATCGATGAGGTTGGCAAGGCAGTTGCTCATATGGACGACATGACCCAACAGAATGCGGCTTTGGTTGAGGAGTCAGCCGCAGCCTCTGAACTGCTCAGCGAGCAATCTGATGAGCTGGACCATTTAATAGGTTTCTTTAATGTTAGCAGCACGAATGACGAGGTATTAACATCGCAGCTGAAACCACAGAAGCAAGCCCAGTCAGAAGAACCCAAGCTTGCTAGATCTACTGCTGCGCAGCAGGTTTCTGAGGAGGAAACGGTTGGCGCTGAGGTGGAGGATTGCTGGGACGAGTTCTAAATCTGCCCTGTCTCTAGCGTAGGTCATCATGTTTGCTTATGGTTTTACCAAGCAGGCCAATGATTTCTGTTGTGGCCTCAAGAATATGGTCATTCCCTAATCCCATTCGTTTCATATCGTTGAAAAAACTCTTGGCAAGTATTTTGGCTACCTTTCCCTGGCCCAGGATAGAATTGCCTAGGATACTATTTTTTTCACTCTGCTCCTTTGCCAAAGCTGCTATAGCATATTGAGATTTCAGGAGATTTTGCAGATGTACCATCTGTATGGATTTGGCGATAAACAGGCTCAGTATATTGGCTAATTCCAGATCTGCCTCATTGAAGGTCCGGTTGTCCAGTGGGGTGTTGATGTTAACAACGCCCAGAACACGCTCCTCCAGCATTATGGGGAATGAAATAAAACCACCGGGTATCAACTTTGTGCGTTTATTTGCTGCGGGTAGTGTTGTGGAGCAAATATCCTCAACTAGCACTGGCTGGCCAGTCTCTGCCACTTTTCCTGCAATACTTTGGTTAAGAGGGAGCGCTTCGTTGTAGGCGTCGGTTGATAGATATCCATAATGGGCCTGGACGCGCAAGCGGAGCGCCTCCCCTGTCGAATGCTCTTTTAGTAGCATAATTGAACAGTTTGCTGTTTTCAGGGTTTTGGCAACCAGTTCAGAGAGTTCATTCAGAGAGTTGTCGAGGTTGGAGTGCTCTTCAACAAGCGTAGATAGTGAAACCAGGTTTTGGATGAAGTCATTATCGAGAGCCGTATCTGTAGGCATATTTTCTAGGCCTTCTTCCATTCTGGATTGATAGAGAAACTAATGAGTAGGCCAATTATTTAACCGTTTGTGGTTCTATTTCCCGTCGCTTGAAGCGGGTTTTTTGTGTTGAAGGTGGCTTACTTTTTCAATTTTTCCAGCCCCAGAGCTTTAAGAATAAATCGTTCAAATATATGGTCTGTATCGCCTCTGCGCATTTTACGGATGTAATATTTTTCAAAAGCTATTTTAGCCGTATGAACCCATTTGCCCTTTTTGCACCAGGTGAGATTGCGTGGAGGAATCTGTGGTATTGCAACAAAAGCAGCGCCAGTATCCCCCATGTCAGCAAGGCAGACGGCACTCCAGGTTCCACAGGCTTCAGGCTCTTTGCCACCTAACTCATTAGCAATATTTTGTACAATTGCTGTAGCCATTGTCTCAATCATATAACCCGTTTTTGGGGCGCCCGTTGGCACAGGAGTACCTTCCACTGGCGGGATGGCAACACAGACTCCCGCAGAATATATGTTGTTGTATCTAGGGTTACGTTGATACTCATCGATCATAACAAAACCACGTGGATTACATAATCCTTCGACTTCGGCAACAGCATCAACACCTTTGAATGCCGGCAACATCATTGAATAGTTAAATGCTAACTCATGCTGTTTTTTAGTATCGCCATGATCATCCAGTTCATCTACATACATGATGCCATCTTCAACTTTTGTGGTTTTGGCATTAGTAATAAATTTGATAGATCGACCTCTTAATTCGCTTTCAAGCATGCTTTTAGAGTCACCCACACCGCCCAAACCCAAATGACCAATATAGGGTTCTGATGTCACAAAAGTCATAGGGATTTTATGACGAATTTTTTCCTTGCATAGTGCTGTATCAAGGATCATGGCAAATTCATAAGCGGGGCCAAAGCAACTGGCAAAAGGCATGGCGCCAATAATGACCGGGCCAGGGTTTTTTAATAATTTATGGTACTCACCCAGGGCGGTAGTTGCATGTTCGGTCGTACAGATAGATGATGTAAAGCCATTTGGGCCTGCGCCAGGAACTTCCTCAAATGCCAATCGAGGGCCTGTCGTAATGACCAGATAATCATAATTAACTGTATCGCCACCGTCGACCACAAGGCTGTTATCATTGGCATTAATTTTAGCGACTCTATCCTGTATAAAATTGATGCCTTTTTTGGATAAAACGGGAGATAGTGGTACAGAGGTATTTTGTGCATTGCGCCAACCAACAGCAACCCAGGGGTTTGATGGAGTGAACTGAAAATGATCACGTTCATTAATGATAGTAATCTGATGATTACTGGCCAACGCTGCTTTTAATTCGTAAGCACAGGGTAATCCACCGATGCCTGCACCAATTATTACAATATGTGCCATCTTCGATCCCTCTTTATTAGGTTTACCTTATATAAGAAAATAGAGGTTATCTGTGTAAAAATCCAGCGTTTTTATCTCTTTTAGAGTAAATGGTGATGATATTACCACTTTTAGTCTCGTCGGTTTGATCCCCTGTGCTGCTTGCAATGAGAAAATACCTGAATAATATGAAGTAGATGAAAGTATTAAAATACCCCCCGTGGCTTGTGAGGGGGTGCTTGTTGACGTGGGTTTTGCCGCTATAGATTTTAGGTTGAATTGACTCAAGTAGGCGCAATAAAAAACAATCCAAACAGTATTGAAACCCTAATATGATAGACCATAACTACTCATTTACACGGGAGTGAATCTGTCAGAGAATAGCCTGATAATGTACTAACTAATGACTGAAAAAACCTATGAATGTACTGGACGCAATAACCAATCGCCGCTCAACCCGCGAGTTTCTGGATAAAACGGTCGATAAAGAAACTATCCGTCAGGTGCTGGATGTCGCTAAGTGGTCGCCTTCAGGCACTAACTTGCAACCCTGGAAGGTTTACATACTTACCGGCAAGACTTTGAAAAAAGTTTCGGCAGAAATTGTTAATGCATTTGACAGTGGTGATGCCGGAAAAGCGGAATATGAATATTATCCCACGGTTAAGGCGGAGCCCTACCATAGCCGCCGCTTTGCTTGTGGCATGGCGTTATATAAAGCGCTTGGTATTGGCAGAGGGGATGCGGATAAACGACGTCAGAATTGGGTTGCAAATTACCAGTTTTTTGGCGCGCCTGTTGCGCTAATATTAACTCTAGACAATCGCCTGAGACAGGGAGCCTGGATCGATGCTGGGTTATTTCTGCAATCGGTCATGCTCTCGGCAAGAGGCTTTGGTCTTGAGACATGCCCTGAGTTCAGTATTGCAGCATTTCCTCACATTATAAAACCACTTCTGGGGATTCCCGATAGCTGTACTTTGGTGACCGGCATGGCTCTTGGCTATGGTGCCCCAGATGCTCCGGTAAACAATTATCGAACCGAGCGAGAGCCGGTTGATGGTTTTACTCAGTGGTTTGATTAATGCGGTATCTATCGCTCAATGGCTTTTTAATACTTAGAGACCTTTGCACGAGAGATAATTTTGATTCCAGGCAAGGCAAAAAAGCGCGCAAAGAGGGAGTTTACAGTTGTAAATGACCGATTGAGCACATTTTTAACACCGCATTGAAGCAAAATGGCTCTCGTGCGAAGGTCTCACTTAATTGATGCTTTAGATGAAACCCTAGAGGCGCAGGGCTCTGGTCGTAGTAATAAAGATTGTTGCTTAGAGAGGGTTTGCCAAAATTGCCGCATATCAGTAAAGTGCGCGGTATTTTTTTATAAGCCAGATGTTTGCTCAGATAATTCGTTAATTATGCATGATGTTACGCGCCTTTGGATTCTACAGGAAATGCTTCTTCGATCGCCATCAGCATCGATGTAAGCGCCTTTCAGGCGTTAACCCGTGAAATTAATATGCTGTACGATCTTCACGCAAATTGATGGCTCGTCAGAGCTAGAGCCATGATTACACCACTACAACGCTATCAAAATGATATTAACAAGGGTTTGCTGGTGCCGGATGCGGCGCAAAGGCAGGCCGTGGAGCATTTGCAGCGTCTTTATGGGGATCTGTTGCCACGCAAAGAGGTACGTTCCTCAATGTTGGGGCGAGCTGTGAGTTTGCTTGGAAAACAACGGTCGCCACAGCCAATCAAAGGGCTGTATTTTTGGGGCGGTGTCGGTCGTGGCAAAACCTATCTTATGGATGCTTTCTATGACAGCTTGCCCATAGAGCGTAAAATTCGATCACACTTTCATCGGTTTATGCAGATGATACATCGGCAGCTCAGACAGTTAGCTGGGCAGAAGAATCCGCTAGAATCGATCGCAGATAATCTTGCTGCGAGGGCTCAGGTGCTTTGCTTTGATGAGTTTTTTGTTTCCGATATTACTGATGCCATGATTCTTGGCACCTTGATGGAGGGGCTTTTCGCCAGAGGTGTTGTGTTGGTTGCAACATCAAACATTATTCCGGATGAGCTCTATAAGGATGGTTTGCAGCGGCAACGATTTTTACCGGCCATTGATCTTATCAAAAAAAATACTGAAATTATTAATGTCGATAGTGGCGTTGACTACCGCTTGCGAATTTTGGAAAAAGCGGAAATTTATCACGCACCTCTGGATGATATGGCAGAGCAGAGTTTGCTACATAGTTTTAATCAGCTTGTTCCTGACCCGGATAATATCACGGTGGGTCAAGAGATTGAGATAGAGGGCCGAATGATCAAAACGGTTCGTTATGAAGATGATGTGGTCTGGTTTGAGTTCGCTGAACTTTGTGGAGGACCACGTAGCCAGAATGACTATATTGAAATTGCACGCTTATATCACGCGGTGCTGCTGGGGAATGTGCCCCAGCTGGATAGCAGTGTTGAGGATCAGGCTCGCCGTCTGGTGAATCTGGTTGATGAGTTTTATGATCGTAATGTGAAGTTGGTAATATCGGCAGCTCAGAAAATAGAAAATCTATATATAGGTGGGCGTTTGGAGTTTGAGTTTGAACGTACCAAAAGTCGGCTGCTGGAGATGCAGTCCCATGAGTATCTGGCGCGAGGCCATAAGCCGTAATTTCCTAAAGCTTTGTTTGTTTAAGTGCTGAAATTTAGGCGCTTGCCCATGCCGGTTTAAATAAAGCAGAAGTATTAAGGATTCCTGCTTGTCAGCGGGGTGGGGTTTGGGTAGAATGCGCGCCTCTTTGCAGGAATGTATCAGAAGACAAAATATCCAATGAAAACATATAGCGCGAAATCAGAAACAGTAAAACGAGATTGGCATGTAGTTGATGCTGATGGTAAAACACTTGGTCGATTGGCTAGCGAAATTGCTCGCCGTTTACGGGGCAAGCATAAACCAGAATATACACCGCATGTAGATACCGGCGATTATATCGTTGTAATTAATGCGGAAAAGGTTCATGTGACCGGTAAAAAGGCGTCTGACAAGATATATTATCACCATACGGGTTACATCGGTGGTATAAAAGGTGTCAGCTTTGAGGATATGGTCGCGAAGGCGCCAGAGCGTCCTATCGAAATTGCCGTGAAAGGGATGTTGCCAAAAAACTCTCTGGGCCGGGAAATGTACCGAAAACTGAAAGTGTACGCTGGCTCTGAGCATCCTCACAGTGCTCAACAGCCAACGCTGCTCGACATCTAAATTTAAAGTAGGCTAAGAAAATTATGGCAGCTACCCAATACTATGGTACCGGTCGAAGAAAGACTTCGACTGCTCGAGTTTTTATGATGCCGGGCGCCGGTAATATCACCGTTAATAGCAGAACGCTGGACCAATACTTTGGTCGTGAAATTGCGCGTATGATCGTTCGTCAACCACTTGAGCTGACAGAAAACGGTGATAAATTTGATATCAGAGTAACAGTTAAGGGCGGAGGAAGCTTCGGTCAGGCTGGTGCTATTCGTCACGGAATCACTCGGGCGCTGCTTAAATATGATGAGGAGCTGCGTCCAACACTACGTCAAGCGGGTTATGTAACTCGTGATGCTCGTCAGGTTGAACGGAAAAAGGTTGGCCTACGAAAAGCGCGTAAGAGGCCTCAATTCTCCAAACGTTAGTGTCAGTTCTTTCGTTCTTGGAGATGGTTACGAGAAGCGCTCAGAATCAAAAGTTCTGGGCGTTTTTTTGTGGTTGAGAAGGTCTTGCCGCCCTTGTTTGAGGCTCGCAATTTCTTTGTTATAATGCGACTTTTTCGGCCTGAAATCGTGCCGGTGATTTAATTATAACTGTATGTCCTTATTCATAGTTGGGGAGTGTTTTAAGTATGACAGCCGACAATGTAAATACCAATCGGAGACGTTTTCTGGTGGGCGCTACTTCAGTAGTAGGTGCAGCTGGAGCGGTGGGTGTAGCAGTACCCTTCGTGGCCTCTTGGAATCCTAGCGCCAAGGCGAAGGCTGCAGGTGCGCCGGTGAAAGCCAATTTGGGTAAGATCGAGCCAGGCGGCATGATTACTGTCGAGTGGCGCGGTCAACCAGTCTATATTGTACGTCGTACAGAGGAAGCTTTAGCCGGGTTGACGCAGATTGAACCAAAGCTTTCCGACCCCCACTCGGAACGTCCTCAGCAACCTGAGTATGCAAAAAATCAGTTCCGTTCCATCAAGGAAGAGTTTCTGATTGTCGTGGGGATCTGTACTCATCTAGGTTGTGCTCCCAAGTTCAAACCAGAACCTGGCTCAGTTGATGATGAGTGGACGGGAGGCTTTTACTGTCCCTGCCATGGTTCAAAGTTTGATTTGGCAGGTCGAGTTTATTCAGGCGTGCCTGCTCCCTCTAATCTAGTGATCCCCAAACACCGTTATGACAGTAAAAATATAGTCGTGATTGGCGAAGACGAGGAGATGGCCTGATGAGTAAATGGTTAATGGATGGTGTCAACTGGGTTGATGCGCGTATGCCTATTATCACTACCTGGGAAAAACACCTGAGCAAGTATTACGCGCCCAGAAATTTTAATGCCTGGTATTTTTTCGGATCGTTGGCGCTTTTGGTGCTGGTAAATCAGTTATTGACGGGGGTTTGGCTTACTATGAGCTATACCCCTACCGCTGAGGGTGCGTTTGCCTCAGTCGAATACATCATGCGGGATG
Organism: uncultured Pseudomonadales bacterium; assembly: GCA_964473915.1. Taxonomy (GTDB): domain Bacteria; phylum Pseudomonadota; class Gammaproteobacteria; order Pseudomonadales; family IMCC2047; genus CAYYRK01. The sequence continues at coordinate 8,905 of CAYYRK010000037.1, read as the reverse complement.
TGGAGTTTGGATGGTTGATCCGCTATATGCATTCGACCGGAGCTTCTGCCTTTTTTATAGTGGTGTATCTGCATATGTTTCGGGGGTTGATATATGGTTCCTACCGTAAGCCGCGTGAGTTGGTCTGGCTGATCGGTATGGCCATCTATCTGGCACTGATGGCAGCAGGTTTTACTGGTTATGTGCTGCCCTGGGGGCAGATGAGCTACTGGGGTGCGCAGGTGATTGTATCCCTGTTCGGGGCGATCCCCATGGTGGGTGAAGAGCTGGTGACCTGGATTCGTGGTGACTTTTTGATCTCAGGTATTACTCTGAATCGGTTTTTCTCCCTGCATGTGATTGCGTTACCGTTAGTCTTATGCTTGCTGGTATTTTTGCATCTGATCGCATTACATGAAGTTGGCTCGAATAACCCGGAAGGTATTGAGATCAAGAAGCATAAGGATGAAAACGGCATTCCACTGGATGGCATCCCTTTCCACCCCTATTATACCGTTCATGATCTGGTTGGAATCTGTGTGTTTTTATTCGTGTTCTGTACGGTGATCTTCTTCTTTCCAGAGATGGGCGGTTACTTTTTGGAACATGCCAACTTTGAGGAGGCAAACAACCTCAAGACGCCTGATCACATCGCTCCAGTTTGGTATTTTACACCTTTCTACGCCATGTTGCGTGCGGTAACCTACCCGTTCCTGGGAATTGATGCCAAGTTTTGGGGGCTGGTGGTCATGGGTGGTGCGATTGCCATTATGTTTGTCCTGCCCTGGTTAGATCGTAGCCCTGTGAAATCTATTCGTTACAAGGGTAGTTTGAGCAAAATAGCTACCGCTGTTTTTGTCGTTAGTTTTATATGGTTGGGTTGGCTCGGATCCGTACCTACAACGGGTTCGCGTACGGTACAGGCGCAGGTGATGACGTTGCTGTACTTTGCTTTCTTCCTGTTAATGCCGTTCTACACGCGGCTGGAGGCAACCAAACCGGTACCAGAGAGGGTGTCAGGCTGATGAGAAAATTAATAATAACTGTTTTATTCGTATTTATGCCTCTGATGGGAATGGCTTCAACAGGGGATGTTCATCTGGATCACATTGAGCTGGATCTACAGAATAAGGCTTCTTTGCAATCTGGTCTTAAGACATTCGTGAACTACTGCATGGGATGTCATTCAGCAAGATTCTCCCGTTATGAGCGTGTTGCAGATGATCTGGGTATTCCTCATGAGGCGATGCTGGAAAACTTGACCTTTGGCGGAGAAAAAATCGGTAGCCTGATGGATAAATCTATGACATCCAGTGCGGCAAAAATCTGGTTCGGAGCGCCGCCGCCGGATCTGACGTTGGTTGCTCGAGTGCGCTCTCCTGACTGGCTCTACACCTACATGCGCAGTTTTTACCGTGATGAAGACCGCGTCTGGGGGGTTAATAATTTAACGTTTCCAAACGTGGGCATGCCTCATGTGCTTGAAGGCTTGCAGGGTGTCCAGCAGTGTGTTGCAGATGCCGATGGGCATTGTGAACAGCTAAAAATTACTCGGCCTGGCTCCATGAGCACTCAGGAGTATGACAAGACTATCTATGATCTGGTAAATTTTCTAGAATATCTGGGCGAACCGATGGTGCTTAAACGGCAGTCATTGGGTGTTAAGGTGCTGATATTTATTCTGTTCCTGTCGATATTCGTCTATCTGCTTAATCGTGAGTATTGGAAAGATATTCACTAACAGATAGTGAATATGAAAGTTTTGAGATAGTGAATATGAAAGTTTTGTTCTGCGCAAGCGTGGTTTTGAAGTTGTGCTTGCGCATTATAAAATAAGCACTTTGAATAAAGTTATAAAAGCGAATATGGGGAGTTTTATATGGGTGTTGTAGCCAAGCGATCTTCAATGACGTTCTATTCTGATGCGGAGGACCAATACAGCCATAGGGTTCGTATTGTTCTTGCAGAAAAAGGTGTGACTGTTGAAATACGTGAGGTAGACAAATTAAATTGTCCAGCCGAACTGTCTGATCTAAATCCCTACAATAGCTTGCCTACACTACTAGATCGGGATTTAGTGCTCTATGAGCCCAATGTGATGATGGAATATCTGGACGAGCGATTTCCGCATCCGCCATTGCTTCCGGTTTATCCGGTGGCCCGGGCACAAAGCAGGCTTTGGATACATCGCGTAGAAAAGGACTGGGCCGGTCTGGTGGACAAGATACTTCATGGCAGCGGGGATCCTGCCAAACCCCGTAAGGCTTTGGAGGAAAGCATCATTAGTACCGCTCCTATTTTTGCAGAAAAGCCTTTTTTTATGAGTGAAACATTTTCTATAGTAGACTGCTGTGTGGCTCCCATTATGTGGCGATTACCGTTGCTGGGCATCGACCTGGATGAAAAGAAGGTCAAACCACTGATTCGTTACATCAATGAGTTGTTTGATCGTGAATCCTTTCAGCAGAGCCTGTCTGAGGCTGAGCGAGAGATGCGTCCTTGAATAACGGCTTTCATTTATGCCTATGAACTCTAATAGACCGTATCTGCTCAGGGCGCTGAGTGAGTGGATTTTAGATAATGGCTGTACGCCTTATCTGGTTGTAGATGTAGCGGGTGATCAGGTGGCCGTGCCAGAAGAGTATGTTAAGAATGGTCAGATTGTTCTCAATATAAGGCCTGATGCTGTGCGCAATCTGCTTTTATCTAATGAGGCTGTATCTTTTGAGGCACGTTTTGCGGGCGTGCCGCGCCAGATCTTCGTTCCGATGGAAAATATAGTTGCGGTCTATGCGCAGGAGACCGGGCAAGGCATGACTTTTGGTGGAGGAGTTTTGCCAACTGATCCACCATCTGGGCCACAATCTACTCCGGGATCATCACCTAAAGTTGATAAGAGTTCTAGCAAAGGGCGGCTCAAGATAGTCAAATAACCCGGAAAAAGAATAAGCTAATGCTGCCCAACGGAGGAGCTGCAGGCTTCCACTCAGTGGTTTGAGTGCTTTTCTGGAGTACTGGCTATATTCATACCGGGCCGGGTTTAGGCCGGGTATTCAAAGACCTTTACGATTTTCTGTACACCGAAGGTTTTGTGAGTCAGATGAACGGCCTGTTCGGCCTCCTCCCTGCTGACCATCCCCATCAAATAGACAACACCGTTTTCTACAACAACCTTGACCCGCAGTGGGTTAACGCCCTGGGTGGCAAGCATCCTGGCTTTTATTTTGGATGTAAGCCAGGTGTCATTGATTCGTGCCGGAATGGAGATTGGGCCTGATACTGTTATTTCATTGTGTGCCCTGCGTACATTTCGTACCTGCTGAGCTGTCTGGCCCGCTAATTGGCGTAACTGTTCTGACCTGACCTGACCGACCAGTAGCACAATACCGTTGAAGCTGGTAACTCTGACGTTGGAGGAGTGAAAGTCCTCATCGGCCTTGAGGATATTTGCTGCAACATAGGTCTCTATAACCTGATCGTCCACCATTCTGCCAAGGCTGCGTTGTGTCGGGTTGGTGCCTACAGGCCCCTCGCCACTGGTCTTGCTAATGATGGTGCTACATGCTGTCAAATTGATTGCAGAACAGAAAATTAGTATCGTAGCCGTTTTTTTATTCATTTATTGATCACCAAAGAGCTGAACGTCAACCAGGTCACACAAGCAGTGGATAACCAGGAGGTGGACCTCCTGAATGCGTGCTGTTTTTTCGGTAGGGACTCTTATCTCTAAATCCTGTGTATTCATGATTTCAGCCATTTCACCCCCGTCTCGACCTGTTAGCGAGATAATATGCATCTCCCGGTCGTGTGCGGCATGCATCGCTTCAATGATATTTCCTGAGTTGCCGCTGGTTGAAATTGCCAGCAAGATGTCGCCGGTTTGGCCAAGTGCTCTTATCTGTTTGGAGAAGATCTCTCTATAACTGTAATCATTGGCAATGGAGGTGATTGTTGAGCTATCAGTCGTCAAAGCGATGGCTGGCAGGGCTGGGCGTTCGCGCTCGAAACGGTTTAGCAGCTCTGATGAAAAGTGCTGAGCATCACCCGCAGAGCCGCCATTGCCACAGCTTAAAATTTTACCGCCATTAAGTAGGCATTGAACCATCAAGTCAGCAGCCTGGGTGATGATCAACGGCAGCTGTTCAGCTGAGGCTTTTTTAGCATCAATGCTTGCTTGGAAGTGCTCGAAAATTCGTTGTTGTAAATCCATCTGAAAGACCTGATAAAACTAACATTGTAAATCAAAAGCGTTTTTGATCCAGTCAAAATGTAGTAAAGCTTTGTTATTTATTGATTGGCTCACTGCAACCACATCAAAACGGCAGCGCGGCAGGGATTTATAGCTTTGCAGATAGTACTGGGCGGTAATGGCAAGTTTTTGCTGTTTGCGGCTGATCACAGATTCTGCGGCACTGCCATGGCTGTTTTGTTTTCGATATCTGACCTCGATAAACACAAGGGTATTTCCCTGCGTCATAATTAGATCTATCTCTCCATACCGGCAGCGAAAATTACGACAAACATACCGCAGCCCTTTTTCTTCAAGATAAGCCAGCGCTGCTGTTTCGACAGCTTGCCCCTTGCGGCGAGTGGTAACCTTCTGTTCGTCACTATCCATGTGATGTGTTCCTTAGTCTAACGGGGTAATTTTCCCCCTGCGAATTTTGGCCCAATCCAGTGTTCTGTGTATATAGCCTGGGCCCTCCATTGAAAGCAATCCTGTAGCACCCTGTATGTTGGTTGAGTGTAGCAGCTCAAACTGTTTGAGCCGTGACGCCAGTCGGTAACTATCGACTCCCAGCGCATACAGCCTGCCATATCTGTTGGCGGTTTCTGGCCATAATTGGGTAATTAGACCTCGGAATTTATGGTATTGAGGCTTTAGCATCCAGGGTACTTCGCAAAATAAGATGCCATCCAGGTCACGGTCGAGTAGGGGTGCATTTACCCCGGAATATATATGGGAGGTGGCATATACAGGCATCTTTCCTGCAAAATGGAAGGCCAGTGTGGGTTTTATTTGCCGTGCATCTTCAGGAGTAGCGATGATGAATATGAAATCAAAATCCTCGCGGCGGCGAGGTGTGAAATTTATTTTTGTCTTAGCCAGTTTCTTGATGAGCCGTGCTCGATCTTCGCTTTGGTTTATATTTAATAGCAGTTTAATTGTCTTTGAATAGTTTTTGGCCAAAGGGTAATACTGGGTTTCTAACAGTGTGGCCTGGAGGTTTTTCCATTCCAGTGTGAATGCAGCCGCAGTACGTTTGCCCCAGTCTGTATCAGGAGCCAGTACCAGCGCATATCGATGGCCATCTTGCCAGGCCTGTTGTGCAACCTGCAGAGCCTCATCTTCAGCCGACAATCCAAACTGAAAAAGATTGGGTTTACTAATATCAGTATAGTTGAGTGCAAGTGTTGGTATTGCAATATGGGGCAGAGATTGAAGTTGCTGTACCTTTTGTTTTTCGAGTGGGCCGATTATAAGGTCAGGTTTGTCGGCGATAGCCTGTTGATAAAGTGGTAGGAAGTTATTGGTAGCAGAGGTGTCGAGTATAGAGATGGACGGCGTATGTCCCTGATCTCCCAGTGCTGCGTAGTAGGCTGAAAAAAATCCGTCACGTATTGCGCGGCCAGCATTCCTGTTAGCCCCGTTCAGTGGTAAAAGCAGTGTGATTTTGTTGGGTCTGTTATTGGCTATAGCCTCCAGTAGTTGAAGTTCATCGGGTAGTGTTATTGCCGCTGGATGGTTGTTCCATCGTTCGCGCCATACTGTAAGCAAGGCTAGCTGCTTATCCAGATTATTTCTATCCTGTTTAATCAGTTGTGCAAGCTCCAGCCAGCCACGAACGACTGCAGAGTCAGGCCGTTTACCGATACCCACATTGAGCTGTTCGATCGGCGCGCGCATTAGCAGGGACCAGATTTTTTCCATGTGTGATGGTGAATCTGTATCAGACAGCAGAGGTGTGATTCTGATCAGTTGACTGGCGCTTTTGCTGTATTGCCCTTGCAGCTGATAGGCTTTTGCTTTTAAGTGGGTGGCCCTGATGAGAGTTTCATTGCTCTCACTGTTAAGCAAGCTGCGGTATCTGTTGAGGATTGTCAGGGCATGATTGGCGTCAAATTGCTGCAGAGCAAGGGTTGCGCTGTTAAGTGCGTATTCAGTTCTGAGTGAGTCTGGCAAATTGCGCACTGTTAGGTTTTGCAATATAGTCTGGGCTTCGCCTAGCCGGTTTAGTGAGATCAATAACTTTGCGGCCTGTAGCCTGTATTTTTCAGACTCGGGTGAGCTACTTTGTTGCGCCTGGTTATATAGTCTTAATAGCTCTTGTTTGGGGGTTTCAGGTGGGTGGATGGTGGGCTGTTCAATAGTTGTGCTGCAAGCTGCGATAAAGAGATGCAGCACAATAAGGCTGAAAAGAGTTGATCTGGTTCGGGTTAAAAACATGAGCTTTGGGTAACGGTCAGTAGTTTTTGGCCTGGAACAGTTTTTGAATAACCGAGTATATAAAAGGGCTAATCTGATCCACCTTAGGTAAAGTTTGCCAGTTTACCCCACTCAGACCCAAGTCGGTTAATGAAACTTGTTGTTTTGGATGAATACGGAGAATTGTTTGAGATGTCCGAGTTGTATGTGGTTGCAACACCGATAGGAAATCTGGGTGATATTAGTCAGCGTGCCCTGGATGTTCTGCAGCGGGTAGATATGATCGCTGCTGAAGATACACGCCATAGTCGAAAATTACTTAGTCACTTTCATATCGATACACCGCTTTGCTCCTACCACCGGCATAATGAGCGCTCCCGGACAGAATCGCTGATAACACAGTTGGCGTCAGGAAAATCGATCGCTCTGATATCCGATGCTGGCACGCCTCTGATATCTGATCCAGGTAGTTTTTTAGTTGCAGCAGCAATGGCACGACAGTTTCGGGTGATTCCAATACCCGGCCCCAGTGCTTTGGTCGCAGCGCTGTCAGTTTCAGGTTTGTCATCAGAAAAGTTTGCCTTTGAGGGTTTTTTGCCAGCAAAGGCCAGTGCCCGCAGACGTGAACTGCAACAGCTCAAAGATGAAACACGAACCCTGATATTCTATGAAGCACCGCACCGTATTCTGGATACGATTACCGATATGGCTGAGATTATGGGGGAGCAGCGTAGAGCCGTGATTGCCAGAGAGATCACTAAAGCCTATGAGACGCTGCATGCTGATTGTCTGGAAAATATCAGGGACTGGATACAGGCAGATGAGAATCAGCGGCGGGGAGAGATTGTGATATTGATGCAGGGTGCTGAACTACAGCATTTATCGGAAGGGCTGGATAGGGAGGAGGTCCTAAAAATACTGCTTGCTGAGCTACCTCTGAAGCAAGCGGCAGGGCTGGCAGCCAAAATTACCGGTGGCAAGAAAAATGAACTTTATGCCCGGGCGCTAGAGCTTAATAAAATGCATGAATAATAGATTTTTCTGCCATCTGGGTTAGGCAGAAGCTTTGTTATCTATTATAATCGCCCTGAGAGTTGGCTGGGCAGTCGCTTAGCACCTTCTCTTGTGATCAAGGTTTATCGTCGGTAGTTACCGAAGGTGGCTGGGGTCTTTGCCTTAAATCAGGGGCACAAGAGAAGGTGCTGGGAGGAAAGTCCGGGCTCCATAGGACAGGGTGCCAGGTAACGCCTGGGAGGCGCGAGCCTACGGCAAGTGCCACAGAAAATATACCGCCCAGTGCCTTCTTTTGTCGTCAAGACGTGCAAGTGATTCGAGAAGTGATCCGTTGCTACTCGTAGCTGTGCCAAGTCAGGGTTACAAAAAAGGTGCTGGGTAAGGGTGAAAAGGTGCGGTAAGAGCGCACCGCGCGGGTGGCAACATACCGTGGCAGGGTAAACCCCACCCGGAGCAAGACCAAATAGGAATCTGATTGCGTGGTCCGCGCAGGATTCGGGTAGGTCGCTTGAGGTATGTGGTGACACATGTCCCAGATGAATGACTGTTCACGACAGAACCCGGCTTACAGGCCAACTCTCTATTTTCCCTGACTTTCCGGAATTTCTGTAGAAATGTATCTGTTGCAATCTCTTCTTACGCCTATAAGCTGAGCGGATTATCTGCCGATCAATCCGTCCAGACCTTCTTTCTCATAAAGATCAATGTAGTGCCGAAATTTTCAGGCGCATACAGAGTAGTTGCGACGATTCCTCTCGGCTCAAATAGCTATCTGCCCCGTCCAGTATGTACAGTTCAAGGCTACTGTTGCTACTGTTGCTACTCTGCTCGTCTTGTTGGGAGCCATCTTCGGTAACCAGTGAAAACCGAGCATACCCTGTGCGCAAGCACCGGACGGTTTGTTTGTTCCCTGCAAAAAAATACACTTTTGTATTGCGTAAATGGCGGCAGCGTGGTAAATCTTATACCAAGAGCGTGCTATAAAATAAAAATCTCTATAACAATAAGTTAGCAGTATGGATGTTCTTAATCTTAGAAGTGCTGGCATATTCAATGCTTGCACTTGCCGTTTTGCAGAATAAAACACCCTCATAATAAATTGTTGTCAAGGTAGACTCGCTCTTTAATAAAAAAAATAAAGCAAAGCATAACGCTATGCAGAGAAAGCTCCGTTGGTTTTATTTCGGAGCTAATTTAACCAGAAAGGAGTGGTTTTTGTGAGTGCGGCAACTAAAAGCAAAATCTCAACCACTAGCTATAGGCTGGATCCGGCTAAGGCCGGTGTTTCTCTTGATACTCCCGGTAACCCCACCAAAGGGGGCTGGAAGGTCGTTATTCCTGCTATGTGGAAGTTCCGCTTTGAGGTGGACGACAAGGCTCAGACAACAGAACCTGATTTCTACCGAGACAAAGAGTGGTATCTTGATGTAACCAAAGCTGATTATCTGGCTGAAATTTATGAAGAAAATCCAGATATCCACCCGG
>CAYYRK010000036.1:0-17699 GCA_964473915.1 uncultured Pseudomonadales bacterium | reverse complement strand
TCGGCAACCTCTTCGTGTTTTTTCTTTTCAGTTTCGTCCTCAACTTCCCCAAGATCCAGTGCGCCCTTGGCTACATCCTGAAACTGCTTGCCATCAAATTCACGCAAGTGGCTGATCAACCAGTCGTCAATACGATCAGAAAGCAGTAGAACTTCGATGCCCTTTTTGCGGAAAACCTCAATGTGTGGGCTGCTCTTGGCAGTATTAAAAGTTTCTGCTACCACATAATAAATTTTATCCTGCCCCTCCTGCATACGACTGATGTAGCCCTCTAAAGAGTGTGCCTGCTCCTGGACATCATCATGGCTGGTCGCAAAACGTAGCAATTTAGAGATAGCCTCCTTATTAGAAGTATCTTCTGCGGCGCCCTCTTTTAAAACCTGGCCAAACTCCTTCCAGAATTCACCGTATTTAGCTTCATCCTTTTTAGCCATTTTGCGCAGCATATCAAGCACACGTTTGGTCAACGCGCTACGTATTTTGTCTATCTGCGGATCATTTTGCAGGATCTCACGAGAAATATTCAGTGACAGATCATTGGAATCAACGATCCCTTTTACAAAACGCAGGTACAGGGGCAGAAATTGTTCTGCATCATCCATGATGAAAACCCTTTGTACATAAAGCTTGAGCCCTCTGGAGGCTTCTCGGTTCCACATGTCAAAGGGTGCACGTTTGGGTATATACAGCAGGCTGGTATATTCAAGCTTGCCTTCCACTTTGTTATGGCTCCATAACAGCGGATCTTCAAAATCATGGGAGATGTGTTTGTAGAACCCCGTATAATCTTCATCCTTGAGTTCATTACGAGGACATGCCCATAGTGCAGTCGCATCATTGATTGCTTCAAATTCAGGTGCAGAGGGTTGCTCCTCAGCAACTACCTCTTTTCCATCTTCATCCAGAACCGGCGCGTCATTCTGTATTTCAAGCATCTCAACGGGCACTGCAATATGGTCTGAATAACGCTTGATCAGCGAACGAAGCCGGAAGGCATCAGCAAACTCATCTTCAGCAGATTTAAGATGCATGATAATGGAGGTGCCACGAATCTCTCTTTTTATATTTTCAATCGAAAAGTCACCTTCACCGGCAGACTCCCAACGTACCGCCTCATCTGCGGCGGCTCCAGCGCGCAGAGTTTCAACAACCACCTTGTCCGCTACAATGAAAGAGGAATAGAATCCAACGCCGAACTGGCCAATCAGCTGCGAGTCTTTCTTTTGATCCCCTGTCATGTGCTGTAAAAAATCAGAAGTACCTGATTTAGCAATGGTGCCGAGGTTTTCGATCACTTCATCCCTCGACATTCCAATGCCATTATCGGTAATGCTTATGGTGTTGGCATCCTTATCAAATTCTATCTGTATTTTTAGATTAGAATCCTTACCGTAAAGCGTGTTGTCAGCAAGAGCTGCAAAACGCAGTTTATCAATCGCGTCGGAAGCATTAGAGATCAACTCACGCAGGAAAATCTCCTTGTTGCTGTACATTGAGTGCACCATCAGGTGCAGCATCTGCTTTACTTCTGTCTGAAAACCCAGGGTGGTTTTATCTGTTTTCACAGTCATACTGATTAAACTCCAGAAAATTAATTATTACCCCCCGCCTCAGGATGGGGAGTCGGATCTCAAGTTGGTTGCCCTATCAATGGGGGCTTTGTGTGAATTTTCAACTGGGAAAACACACTCTGGTACGAAAAAAATGTGCAGCCTATGAGTGTGTATAGGGGAGTTGTAACCTCACCGCCACCTTATTGGTAAAGAAAACTTTTTTAGATTTTCCGGGGGGGGCAAGAGATTATTATTTGCTGCAGAGCTGTCTTGTCCTGATGCCTCTCTTATTTGAATTAGATTCTCATAAGAGAGGCGACCATTACCCGCTGCAAGTGGTGAGCGGGCACTATCCAGAATTTTGACAAGGTAGTGACTGATCAAGCCCATGCTCGGGCTTGATCACATAGGACATCACTTATTTTTAACTTTAAAAAAGGTTTTACGTCCAGCGAACCAGATAAAAGTACCGGAAAACACAAACAGTGCCAGGTAATACAAAAAATATCGTGAATAATCAACTTTCCCCACATAGAAGGGGAATATTGAACGATATTGCAAGCCTGTCTCTGGATGACGGATATTCATGATGCCGATATAAGCCCCGTTTACACTAAAGGTATAGCGGGCATTAAGCACACCTCGCGGGTACAGGGTTGGCTCTAAATAAAGCACTGTGGCAGCAGCAATCTCTTTTTCACTGCCCAGGTCTTCATAGGTCGCCATAACCCCGACCTCGTTAATATCACGAATAATACGAAAATCCGTTTCCATCTCTCGCAGTTCATCATTGATAAAATCGATCACAAATACACTTTCTGCGGCAACGGGAATATCTTCGCAGAACTCCTGAGTAGCACGTTCACGAGGGATATAACCGGTAAAGTGCGCTTTGTAATCACCAATTTTAAGAAGACAAAGATCGTCTTCCGTCGAAACTCCACCATGCGCCAGAACTGATGATGAACCCATCAAAAAACCCAGCCCTGCGCAGAGGATAGCCAACGACCGGAAGGCCGCTGGAAGGTATTGTTTTATCAATCTAGACATAAGCCTAACTACCTAGTCAAAGAATCGCGGTAAAATGGGCCCACCAAGCTCCTGAAAGTATCGGTTACCCTCATCATCGTAATAGAACAGAACGCCTGCAAAACGGCTATCTGGATCGTGAATCATGCCCGTCATGCGGTATTTTTCCCACAGAGCATCTTCGGCCACCAGTTCAACTTCAACCGTTTGACCCGGCGCAATCACATTAACTGATGCGGTCAAGCCATCCATAGAGACCATCTCTTCATCTTCATAAGCAGTCGACAGAGCAACATCGGAATTTAAGAAGCGAATATTGGCGGTCATAAACTCAGCCAAATGCAAAGGATGCTCGCTATTGTTGGCCATGGTGGTCTGTATCGTCAGACTACGACCCGCCAACTTATATTGGGCACTATCAACGTTGATATCCAGGCCACCTGTTGGTATATCAGGAGCCTCAACAACCACTTTACCCGTTTGTAGAGGAATAGTGATTGGATATTTGTTTTCAGCCCACAGATAACCACCCAATATGATACCCAGGGTTACGACATAAAATATCCCTGCTACCACAAAGTCTTTCTTGGTAATCAAACTATTGGCGTCCTCTTTGAGGTGCCGAACTAGAATGAATCGAGGAATAAACAACTGCTTTCTAGCCAACCAAAATACTAACCAGGCCACACCCATCACAATCCAGACGAGGTGCCAATTGATAATATTTTGAAGCCCATGCGTTTCCAGGTCGATAACATCACCCAACATGGTTGTGGCATTATTGACAAAGGGCTGACCATCCTCAGCCGCTACTACTTCCAACCAGGCACCCTTACCCACCAGGGTACCCGCATCTTTAACATTAATCAGCGGGTGTAGGTGGTAACGACCTGGCAAACGAGCACGCAGAACCACCTCATACTCATACACTTTCCCGGCATGGAAAGCCGTAGAGCGAATCATAGGCACGCCATTAACGGAGGAATCAATACGGATAAAAGCAGGTCCTGGGACTCCTACATTTAAAAAGCCCGTATCGCTAATATTCGGTAACTGCTCAGGCCAGTGCTCGGATGGTGAGAACGTACCACGCATGGTTACGATATCACCGACCTTAACCGTTGTTGCCGATACTTGAAAATCAAACCAGTGCATGGTACGCATTCGCATACTGGCCAGCTGAGCTCTCTCACCATGAGCCAAAACCTCAGCGGAAAACATGGCTACTATCAGCGGCAGCACAAACCACACGCCCGCTCGTTCTAATAACTTATTAAACATTTATACTTCCCCTTAGATTCAGTTATACGAGTCGGCGAATAGACTTCGCGTGCTTATCAATAAGAGCCCCTACCATCAGAAAACCGCCATAGACAAAAGTGCTGACAAAGCCTGCAAATACCGCTGTTAATGGTGTTACCGAGCCACCAAATGTCCGCAGTGTAGACTCCTCAATAATGCGCAAGTATTCCGGCGTGGTGGTACGAATATATTCATAGCCCATAAGGTCCGCGACCGAGAGAAGAATACCTTTGTACTCAATCGGTTGAAAATGAGCCGCAAACAGAGGCCAGTTCAGGGGAAAAATCAGTGCGCCGTAGAGTATGCCACCGAAAACAGAGGTAAGCAGTAAGCTGCGGGTCATCACCAAAGTTGCATCCAGCAGTATACCCAGCCCTATATAGGTCGAAGGAAAGGTAAACGAGAGTGGAAAACCAGTGAACACATGGAAGTTGTAGTAACGGCTAATCCAGGAGAACAGCGCCAACATCAAAGTAACTGCTGTCGCCGTAATCGGCAACCGGAAACGCGCCCAAATGCTATAGGTAAAACCGCCAGTCAATATTAGTAGTGATATCGGTGTCACCAAAGGCCAAAAACGGCGATCACGCCAATCGATCCAGTAATCCCAGTCACCCGCAGTTAGCGAGTAGTGCAGCATGACCGACAAACCGATCAGGAAAAGCAGGATAAGGATGATCGGCATATCGAATTTTCTGTAATATTTATAGACCGCAGGATTATCCAGCTGTTTGATGTCAAACTCGACATCGCCGTCTGTTTTTATTTCTGTACTCATATTCTTATCCCGTAAGTTTATGGCGTGATCCCGGATAATTCATAAATTCGCACAAAGGCTGCACAGGGTTTATGAATTATCCGGCTTATACAAACAAAAATTATCTGTTTTCTTATTAAGGCCAAGCATCCCCCGCAAGCACCATCTACTTGCGGGGCTTTTTAGTTAAATCTATTCTATACGAAGTAGTTTCAACCTAAACCGCTGCGGCCTGCTGCTCTTGAACGACTTTAGGAATTAACACTGCCATCCTGCTGATAAACTGAACGACCAGGGGAACCAAAAAGAAAAATGACCAACCCAGCACCACAAAGCCATAGTGAATAGGAGCAGAAAAGAGCTCTTCCGCATAGAAGAAGGTGTGCCCCCATTCATTAAAACCATAGTTGGGCATGATCATAAATACACCCGTCGCCAACCCCGCAAAGGGGACAGAAATTTTGCCAACAAACTCAGGCAAACGGGTATGAGTCCACAATGCAGTCAGAATCAACATTGAAGTCAGCAGTGGGATTGCAAAGTAGAAAATAACAATGTGCGTAGGTGTAAAGTCAGTATCGCGGATGGTAACCTGATGCCAGGCGGCATCAGACTCAACCGCCAGATAGCCGATCGTTCCGGCCCATACGGCGATTACAGCAAAGATACTAATCAGCTTGTAATAGCGATTTAACTCTACCGTTGCAGGCAGTGTTTTCAAATCTTTTTCACGTGTTTGCCAAATATAGACAGCGCCGATAAGAGAGCCAAGCGCCAATAAGCCTAACTCGGCATAAAGCAGATTCATCCAGTAAGTTTGAAACTCCGGCTCATAAAAGTCAGTGCCTACCGAATAGGCCATCAATTGTTGATAGACACGAATGGCGACAGCCAAAAGTAACACCACACCTGACATAAGCCAGGTCACACGCTGTGCCTTGAAGTGTCGCGCTAATGCGGCACCGATTCCACTAGATTGTTCCATAATTCACCCCTAATTCTGTTTGCTAATTTTGATCTTTCGGATGAGGAGCCAACAACAGGAGCCCTTCATGCGACAAGTTGCCACACTATAGTAGGCCAATGGGGTAGGTAATCACCCTATCTTAGGGTAGGTTTTAGTGGCCGCCAACCACAGTGACTACCCTACCCTGTCAATAAATAACGGTCAACTTTCGAGCAAGAGAGACCGCCTCTACACGGCTGCGAACACCTAATTTTGTATAGATATTATGAAGGTGCCATTTAATGGTTCCCTCTGTCACAAACAAAATTTCAGCCATCTCTTTGTTTCTTTTTCCCTCGTTAAGCAAACGAAGAATAGCGATCTCTTTCCCGGTTAACTTATCTCGCAGCAAGTTAGCATCCTCGACTTCTGCATGCTTTTGCATCGCGGGTATCGCATTCTTCTCGTCAAGAAGAATACCAAACCCCTGTAACAAACTATCAAGATAAGCTGTATCAATATCGAGCTCTCTGATAACACCACTTTTTACCATTTCAACAAGAAGATTTTTAACCGCACTCCCCTCGTCCAAAAAAACGCGGACATACCCCTGAGGTGCTGCACGCAGCAAAGATTCTCCCAGCTCCCTAAGGGCCTCTTTCAAAGCCCCTGCCTTTGCTAAGGCCAGCGCTTTGATCATCAGAAGCTCAACGACACGGCGACCTTGACCAAGACTTTTGGCTCGGTGAACAGATGTTGATAATAACCCCAGCACCAACTCAAGGTTTTCACCGCCAGCTATCATTATTCTGATCCGCAGGAGATTAGATAACGCGAACTGCCAGTGCTCCTGCATATCCACACTTGGCCTCAGAATGTTCTTGTGCTGGGAGATCAGATCTCTTGCACTATCAACCCTGTTCAGGCGAAGCAGCCAAACAATCTGTTCCCCCAACAGGGTCAAAGCCACACGCGGAAAGTCCCTGATATAACCATATTTTTCGCCCTCACGAAGAACGCTAAAGGCATCATCATCCCTCTGCTCAAGAAACAGTACTCTTGCTTTAACCAGATAACCGGCTATCAGGCAATCAGCTGTACCCTGTTCCTGAACATAAACCAAACAGCCCTTAATTAAGGCCTTGGCCTGATCAATTTCGTTGACCTCATACATCATCGCCGCCAATAATGCTGATAGCATATGGGTAATATGCGTTTTGCACCCTACCCTACCCTCCACCTCATTTTTTGCCCGCTTGCATTCTGCTATTGCCTCTTTATGCAAACCCTGCTTGGCCAATGATACCGTCATAATAATAGAGGCCCACGCGTCGACATAATCAGACTGTTCATTTTTTGGTTGAGAAAAACAGGTATAGATACACTCTTTACTGTGAACAAACTCAGAGCTGCATTTACAAGCATACGCCAGAGTTGCGTTTGCTATGGACTTTTCAAACCCTTTGGCCGCATCCCATTTCAGTATCCATCGCTCACTACTCTGTCGCGCTTCCTGTGCCCGATCGCGCAGCGCCCACATGATGCAACGAATCAATTCAACGGTCCGTTGAACATCATCCCTGACAACACCAGACTCTCCACCCCCCTTTTTTAAAAACAGCTCTGCCGCACTTAGCTCATGCTCAGCAGCGCTGTAATTGTGAGTAAAGGCCAGTGACCAGGCATTGTAAACCCGCACCATAGGCCAATGATCCTTAACAGCCTCAGGTATACTTTTTACCCAGGAGAGCAGTGTCGAATGCTCGCCCCTATACTGCACGATCTCTTCGGCATGGGTGGTGATCCACTGTGCTGCCAGGTTAAATTCTTGCGCCCCAAGCGCATAACGAATAGCTTCATCAATGTAACCATTCTCGATATGCCACTGGGCCGCCCTGACCAATATTTTTTGCTTTTCATCCTCACGCCCGATGAAGGCGGCGTTAATCAAAAACTCTGCAAAAAGATGGTGGTATCGATACCACCTGCCCACCCGATCCAGCGATATTACAAACAGATTCCGTCTGGATATCTCTTCCAGCAACCTCCTACCACTACCCTGCCCCACAACAGCGTCGCACAGTTCAGCGCAAAATCGTTCACAGGGGCTGATTAACTCCATAAATTCTCGGTATTCTTCAGGCAACTGAGCCATCACTGTCGCCCCCAAATATTCGGTGATCTCCCTGTCATCACCCGATATTTTTTCTATAAAATCATCGGGATCATCAACACCATCCAGCGACATCGACACCAACATTACAGCTGCTGGCCAACCCTCAGTCTTTTCAGCAATTCGCGAATACTGATCAGCTTTCAAACACACCGAGGAGGTTTTAGTAATGACCTCCCTGCACTCGCCAGGGGAGAATTGGAGGACTTCAATACCGAACTCCCGATAATTGTTCTGAAGTTTTAAGCGGGAAATGGAGAAAGGCAAACTCTGACGACTACCGATAACAAAGCGTAAACTGTCACTGGAGAAGTAGCTCAGCCAATCCAGCATGCTGAGCAAACGTTCATTAGTTATAACATGGAAATCATCAAGAAATAGATAGTAGCGGGTATCGCTGGCAGAGAGCAGTTTTACGATAAGTTGCTGCATGGATTCCAGCGTAACGCTATCCCCGGAATTCACATAGGAGATAATTTCAGCCGCCACTCCTGGTTTAACTTTTTCCAACGCATGTGCAAGGTAGCGCAGAAACCGGGAAGGCTCGTTATCCTCTGGTCCCAAACTTAACCAGAGACACAGGTCACCACAGTCAGCGTACTGCTGATACCACTGGGCAAGCAGTATTGATTTGCCGTAGCCTGCCGGCGCTTTTACCAGTACCAGCTTGCATGATTCAAGCCCCTCTAACTGAGCCACAGACAGATTTTTTCGAGCAATCGACCGGTGTATCGTCGGGGGCGCTAGCTTGGTTTCAATAATATGATGGATGTCATTCATGATATTTCGCCCCCAGAGAGGCTATCGAACTTGGCCCGGTTCAATCCGGGTCAGGGTTAATCTACTGCGGAAAAGCTAAATTTGACCGATTTCTTTGATTATACCGACCCCAAGCCTCCCCTTATTATAATCACCCAGACTCAAAGCCTCCTGAGCCTTCATTTTTTACACAGGTACTAGCATACAATAATTAAACCTAACCTAACATATCTTTTGATAGGGTGCTGCGTACCCCAGGATTAAAAAGCAAAAAAAAGCCCCACTACATTAAAGTAGCGGGGCGAGGTGCCTTACGGCAAGGGGAAAATCAGTCTACAACATGTCTGATAATTTCAGCGATTTTGTCAGTGTGAATCTGATAAATAAACCTTGTGGGGCTACTCATAACAGCAGTGATAATCTTTTCTGTATTATCGGGTGTCACGCTCCAGTGTGCAGGGGTTCGGTCAATGCCAATAACTTTCTGCAAACTACGCAAACAGGCAATAACATCCGCAAGCAAAACATTATCCTCTTTTCCTTTCGCTTGCAGATTAAGCGCCACAGCTAACCGGCCGACGCTGGGCAGATAGAAATCCGAAAACGCCTCTATACATACGGGCAACAGCACAGCATTAGCTTCACCTTGAGAAACAGCACAAAAAGCACTAAAAGCATTAGCACACTCATGAATTGGCGTAGCATTACGTGATGCACAGAAAGCGTTCTGCGCCATGATTCCAGCCTGCAGCAGGTTGGTCCTGGCCTGCACATCTTTACCATTACTCACTGCTAAAGGCAGGTTTTCTACTATCAGCTGTGCCGCACGAAATGCATGCGCATCTGACAGGTGGTTTGCCAGTGGTGATGCCACCGCCTCCAGCGCGTGGGCCAATGCAGCCATCCCTGTCGTCGCTGTTAGGTGTGATGGAGACCCGAGCGTCAGATTCGCATCCAGCACCACCATATCAGGCCCCAGGAACGGATTAATAAGACTGCAGTGCCCCTCAAGATCCTCATTGAAAAAACGTGCAGCCGAAGAAACTTCCGCACCCGATCCTGCGGTCGTAGCAACCGCCATATGAGGAATTTTCATATCAGTGGCATGGGGCCAGGAATCCATATTCATTCGCGTTTGTAGCCCTTCGCGGATATCGGTAAATTGATGATGCAGTGCATATTTCACACCCTTCGACACCTCCGGCACCCCGGAACCACCGACCGCCAAAATGGCATCTGCTGCCACTTCCCGAGTAAAACGTAGTGCCGTGTTAACCGTTTCACAATTGGCGACGGGGGGAATATCAGCAAAGACTCCGGCTAGTTTCGGAACAGAACCACCAGCGTCAAACAAGCTGATAAGCTGATCAACCAGGCCCGTTTGCCTTGAGCCCTCCTCGCTGAAAAGCACTACACGCCGAGCTTGCATACCTTTAAAAAGGGCCGGTACACGAATGATTGAGCCAGGGGCACTGTGCACCACAGTGCGCATATTGTATTGGTAGTATCCGGTACTTGACATAATTGACGCCTTAAATCCTGTATCACTTCTAGCGGTTAGCAGTGCTTTTAACCAAAATTCTTGTGGAGCAGATGATATCCCGGCTTTTTAGCCGGTACGCGCTCAAAAGCTGTGGAAACCGCCTTTAGCTCAGTATAGGCACTCAGGCCATGCTTGCTCATTTCCCGGCCGTAACCGCTCTGCTTAAAACCGCCGAAGGGGGCATCATTACGCAGCATGTGCCAGTCATTAATCCATACTGATCCCGCTCTCAACTCTTGTGCCGTTACCTGCGCCTGCACCACATCTTCAGCCCAAATACCGGCAGATAACCCATAGCTTGAATCATTGGCTATTGCGATCGCCTCTTCCAAAGTTTTGTATTTAATAATCGAGATTACTGGCCCAAAAATCTCCTCACGTACATGCTCCATATCGTTGGTGGCATCTGCGATAATGGTTGGCCCTATGAAGTAACCGCCCTCACACCCAGGAACCTCCACTCGACACCCTCCACAGACAATACGGGCACCCTGCGTCCTGGCTGATTCAATATAGGACATCACCTTGTTGAAATGCATCTCGGAGGACATAGGGCCGATACTGGCTCCCGGTTCTATAGGGTTTCCGATTACAATCTGCCCGGAAACCTCGACCATTTTTTGCAACAGGATATCGTGAATATCCTCGTGCACCAGCAGGCGCGTGCCTGATTCACAGGCTTGGCCAGCATTAAGCAGGAAAGCGAAAAGGACACCATAGGCCACCCGTTCAATCTCAACGTCCGGCATTACAATTGCGGGACCCTTGCCCCCCAGCTCGAGCGCTACTCGTTTCAAAGACTCCGCGGCAACCTTCTGAATATGCTTGCCTACTGCTGTGGAACCGGTAAAGGATATCTTGTCTATTTTTGGATGTCTGATCATCGCCTCACCCACGGTTCCTCCTAGCCCAGTCACAATATTGAGCACCCCAGCTGGCAACAGTTCGTCTAATAGCTCGACCATGCGAAACGTTGAGGTGGGGGTCAATTCAGCGGGTTTAATCACCACAGTATTACCTGCGGCCAGTGCCGGCGCCAATTTCCAGGCCAGCAACAACAGGGGGAAGTTCCAGGCAGTAATAAGCCCGCAAATACCCACCGGCTCACGCCGCACCTGGGTATGTATCGGCTCAGATAGAGGACGAGGAGAAAGAGTTTCGACCATGGGAAATGTTTTAACTTCTTGAGCCAGCATGAAAAACAGGTCTGCCACTGCCGGAATATCCATCCCCATTATCCTGGAAATAGTTCCTCCAGAACTTGCAACTTCCAACTCAGCCAACTCTCGAGCATTTGCAAGCACAGCGTTGCCAAGGGCATAAAGCAGCGTGGAACGCTCCGCTACTGGCATTTTTCGCCACGCAGGTTTGGCGAATGCCGCAGCGGCAGATTCAACAGCCAGATCTACATCGACTTCGTCCCCCATCGCCACCTGACCAATGATATGGCCTGTTGCAGGATTTGTGACCGGCATATACTGATGGATGCTCGGTTCCTGCCTGCGACCATTAATGAACAGGGGGTAGGTTGTAAGACTGCCTAACATCGCCATAGCGATCGTGATCCTCATGAGTACAATATCTTCAAGTGATCCATTTAATCGAATCGATCAGGATCTGTACCCTGTCGAACGACAGGGTTTTTCCTTTAGCAACAAGCAATCCACTAAAATACCGGAGGGTCCTCATTAGACTGTTAGAGTATGCCTGAATCGGCCCCACCCATAGTACTCACTCCAATGACGACTGAAAAATCGATAACTCGACCTTTCAGCTTAACAGCGTTACTCTTAATCCTGGTGGCAGAACTACTTTTGGTTACTTTTAAAAATCACAACAACAGATCAAACCGATACGCCACGTCCAGGTCTTCATCGATAACTTTTGACTCACCAGGCCGGGTGCAAAACGCACTTACCATTGAGTCTTCAATAATACAGCTATTCAAATAATTGGTTTCAAACCAGGAGGGTATAGATGGGTAATTTAACAGGTAAGTCAGCGGTTGTTACAGGCGCAGGCCGAGGTATTGGTCGCGAGACAGCACTACTACTGGCCAGAGAGGGCGCATCAGTTGTTGTTGTTGATCCCGGAGGGGATCGAAAGGGCACAGGTAATGACAAAGTGGTCGCAGAAGCCGTAGTCAAAGAGATTGTTGATGCGGGGGGCAAAGCTGTTGCTAATTTTAATTCTGTTACTGATTTTGAGCAGGCTGATAATATCATCGATCAGTGTGTTTCCGAATATGGGAAGGTTGACATTCTGGTAAATGTCGCGGGCATGCTGCGTGAAAGAATGGTCTGGAATATGGCGGAAGAGGACTGGGATGCCGTGATCAGCGTCCACCTGAAGGGTCACTTCAATATGTGCCATCACGCCGCCAAGCGTATGAGAGAGCAGCGCCACGGCAGAATCATCAACTTTGCATCAGACGCCTGGAAAGGCACTGTCGGACAGTGTAACTATGCTGCAGCGAAGGGTGGAATCATCAGTTTGACGCACTCACTGGCGCGTGAACTGGGCCGATTTGGTGTCACAGCCAATGCAATTTGTCCACTTGCAGCAACTCGCATGACCTTGAACGACAAGGTGGTCGAAGGGATGAAACAGCGTTACGAAAATGGCCTGATCACCAAGGAGTTCCTTGATAAAATGCTGGATATGCCAGGGCCTGAATTTATTCCGCCTATCGTTGCCTATCTAGCCACCAATGAAGCCAAAGATGTTAACAGCCAGGTCTTTCACGCTGAACAAGGTATGATTCATACCTATCAGGAACCGGTCGTGTACCGAGCCTTAACCCAAACTGAAAATGATGGCCTGTTTACCGTCGATGGCTTGATCAAGGCCATGCCAAGCACACTGATGGCAGGTATCAGTAATATCGCACCCGAAAAAGAACCCAAAGACTGATTAGTTGGATTACCAAACGCTACACAATGAGGATAAGCTGAAAACCTACTCCCTTCAACTTATCCTCATTAAACCAATGGCTGAGCCCAATAGCCCCTCATAAACAGCAACTAAAATTAATCGCGCTACTAAATCCTATTCTTAAAGCGAGAACCTGTTGTTCTTATGTGTCCTACCTCCCAGCCCACTAGAAAAGCACACTAAAAAAGAAAACTCACTTGAGAATAACAACTCCATGCTCTATAACAATTAGAGTCCTCTTCAATTAATATTACTTGAGACCTTTGCACAAGAGATTATTTTGATTCCAGGCAAGGCAAAAATGCGCGCAAAGAGGGAGTTTACAGTTGTTTAGTAACTGCTTGCAGGCACTTATGCTTTAGTAAAATGACCGATTGAGCAGAGTCTGCCCCGCGAGTGAAGCCGGTGCTTTGGGTACATTTTTGACACAACATGGGAGCAAAATGACTTTCATGCAAAGGTCTCTACTTATTACTGATTACTTTTTATATGCTTAAACTTAAAATAAACGACCAGGAATTTAGCGCCATCGCCAGCATTGTCTATGATGCCAGCGGCATCAAATTGTCTGATGGCAAGCAGATCATGGTCAGTCGCAGATTAACGCCCAGGTTGCGCAGCCTGGGTATGGGAAGCGTTGCTGAGTATCTCAAATTTATTGAACAAAATGGAACAACAGAGCTCGATACCCTGATCAATCTCATTACGACCAATTACACGACCTTCTTCCGTGAACCACACCATTTTGAGTATATGCGTCGCGAGCTGATCACTGAGCTTATGCTCAAAAATGCGAGAACCAAAAAAATCCGCATCTGGTGTGCTGCCAGCTCAACTGGGGAGGAACCCTATTCAATTGCCATGACACTGTTGGAGGCAGCCCCAGAATTGGCAAGGTGGGATGCCAAGATACTGGCTACAGATATAGATACCAAGGTGCTTAGTACTGCATCTGCCGGCATTTACGATTACAAACAGAAAAAGCTGGGTTCGCTGGGCGATGATACGGTAAAGAGATGGTTTATACCCGGCAAAGGGGACAACCAGGGCAAGTACAAAGTTAAAGATGAGTTAAGGGATCTCATCTCATTTCGACCACTGAATTTGCTGCAAAACAGCTGGCCGATGAAAGGGCAGTTTGACATCATATTTTGCCGTAATGTATTTATTTATTTTGACAAGCCGACACAGGCCGACATCATGCGTCGATTTTCAGAACACCAAAAAAAAGACAGTGTACTGTTTATTGGTCATTCAGAAAACATATCGCGTCTCACCGATGCTTACAAATTAGTGCACAAAACCATTTACCGAAAGACCAGGTGACAGATGACAATTTCGCTGAAAGACACGCAAACGAAGAAAAAGAAAATGCCAGCGTGTCTGCCCCAGTTTAGGCACATCAACAGATTTCAAAATCCTACACAGGGCTTTATGCCTACGGCGAAATTATTACCAGGCGAGTACTACGTCACAAAAAATGATGAGGCCTTAACAACGGTGCTAGGTTCCTGTATTGCCTGCTGCATCTATGATCTGGAGGCGGGCATTGGTGGAATGAACCATTTTATGTTGCCACATCTGAATGAAGACGGAGGTAGCCCCAACTGGGACATGAGTCATCCAGATGCAGAAACCCGTTTTGGTAATTTCGCCATGGAAAAGCTGATTAATGAGATCATGAAAAATGGTGGCAGACGCTCTTTTCTTCAATTTAAAGTATTTGGCGGGGGGAATATTTTAAATACTGACACTCAATATATTGGCAAAAGAAATATAGAGTTCACAAAGCAATTTATCGCCAATGAGGGCTTTCAATTAACCTCTTCTGACACAGGTTCTAAACACCCGAGAAAAGTAGTCTTTTACCCTATGTCTGGCAGGGTACAGGTCAAAAGACTGGGGCAGTTGAAAAATCAAACTCTGCTTCAGCGCGAAGATAACTATGAGAAACAGGTACAGGTCACATTTAAGCGCCAGGCAAGAGACAAGTCTGACGTTGAACTATTTTGACCCCCCAACAAACGAACACAGGAGCGCCAAACAACTTGACTAAGATGCCCATAAACGTATTAGTTGTCGATGATTCTGCGCTCATGCGCAAACTGCTCACAGAGATTATTAACTCTTCACCGTCACTACAGGTTGTTGCTGTAGCAAAAGATGCGATTGATGCCCGCCAAAAAATCAAACAATACAACCCTGATGTATTGACGCTTGATGTTGAGATGCCAGGGATGGATGGCATCTCTTTTTTAGCCAAAATAATGCAGTTACGGCCCATGCCTGTGGTGATGATCTCAACACTCACCGAGAAGGGTGCAGAAGCCACTTTTCAGGCACTCTCTATCGGCGCGGTGGATTTTGTGGCCAAACCAAAAGTTGACTTAAAGAAAAATCTGACAGCATACACTGAGCTCATCATCGAGAAAGTTACGAATGCGGCTTATGCTAACGTTGGACAGGATCTCGGGAAAAGTGCAAGCGCCAAGAAAGAGCCTGCGCCCAAAGAGAGCCCAGGCACTCAAAATAGTAAGGGACGCGCACCCAGCTTGACAGCTATCGGTGCATCCACTGGTGGCACAATAGCACTAGAGAAGATCATCACACTGTTACCAGCAGATGCACCACCTGTGGTCATCGTGCAACATATCCCCCCCGTATACAGTGCCGCTTTTGCCAATCGACTCAACAAAAAATCAAAAGTCGAGGTACGTGAGGCAAAAGATGGAGATAAGATAAAGCGAGGTCTAGTACTTATTGCACCCGGTGATTTTCATATGGAGGTGACTCGTAATGTTGTACGATTAAATCAGCATGAAAGGGTGAGCGGACACCGCCCATCGGTCAATGTGTTATTTCGTTCTATCATAAACAATAAAAATTGCCTTGCTGTTTTACTTACAGGCATGGGTAGTGATGGCGCCGAAGGATTAAAAGAGTTACATGACAATGGTACTACAACCATTGCACAAGATGAGGAGTCCAGCCTCATCTGGGGCATGCCCCAACGGGCAATAGAACTTGGAGGGGCATCAAAGGTAGTACACCTGGACAATATACACAGGTACCTTAGCCTGATGTACACCTCTCCAGGAGAGGATTAAAACTTCCAGCTCAGATCATTCTCGGCACTACGTCACACCAAAGATGACATATGTTGGATCACGTGAAATGCGGGAAATATAACCAGCAGAGTGGCCAGAGAGTGGGGGCATTTTTGACATACTTCTGGTACACTATTCGCCAAATTTTCCGCTGCCCGCTTTTAGCTTGAGGGTATTATTTATTTTGAGGATAGAATTAAATGAATTTATTATTGGTTGATGATAGCAAAGCCATAAGAATGCTAGTCAAACGTATTTTGCGCGGACTGGGTGTAAAAGGGTCCTCAATAACCGAAGCCGAAGATGGCGCGTTGGCCCTGGAGTCTATTAAAGCCTCCAAGCCTGACCTGGTTCTTTGTGACTGGAACATGCCCAACATGAACGGCATGGAGTTGTTAACGGCGATTAAGGAAGAGGGTATTGATCTGATATTTGGTTTTGTAACTACGGAAGGGACAAGCGAGATGCGCGCCAAGGCAGAAGAAGCTGGTGCTCAATTTCTGATCACAAAACCTTTTACGCCCGCATCATTTGAAAGTGAAATTGGCAAGTATCTATAACATATAACATATAACATGGATTTTCAGCCAGCCACGTTTATTCTTGACATACTCAGGAGCATCAGATGTCCACTTTTAAGTTAGCCGACGGCGCCCTTGTTAAATCTTATATTAGCATCATGTTTGATGGCCTTAAAATAACGCCATTGCCCGATGTCACTCTGCCAGAAGATGGCTATGTCGGAACCTATATCGATAGTGATGGAGCGCTAGTTGCTCTGACTACATGTGATCTTAACATATCGGCCTACACAGCGTGCGCGCTAACGATGTTTCCAGCTAATACAGCAAAAGAGGCTATTAGCGCGGGAGCTCTGGATGAAACCCTACAGGACAATCTTTACGAGCTAATGAACATCTACTCAAGATTTTTTATGGATGATCACACACCACACCTTAAATTGGACAAAGTGTTTAACCTCAGTGAGTTAGGCGACGAGGCCAAAGAATTACTGGCCAGCGATGCTGCCAAAACGACGCTCAAATTTGAGCTTCCAGATTATGGTGAAGGCCTAGTCACCTTTATTGCAAAATAGATAGATAGCAATCCTTCCGTATTTTTGAGTTCAGCTATGTTTATACAGGATGAAATTTTCACTGAGTATTTGAGGAACGCGACTGAACGCATCGTATTTGATGAAATCAGGAGCGCATTAGATTCGCAAACGATACAGTTTTGTGACTGCGATATCTGCCTGCAGGATATCGCAGCAATCAGCCTTAACGCCCTACCTTCCTGGTACATGACAGATATCGCAACGGCTCAAGCTGAAAGCTCCGAGCACTATCAGCACAAGCTTAAGCAAATAACAGAGGCCGCTATTATTGCTGTTGCTGCGGCCATCACCAAAGTGTTTGAACATCGGCACTGTGCTGAACATGTGCCAGAGATATCTTGAGAAGACAGGGAACTCCAGGGAGCTTTTTGCTAATAGAGAAGCCCTGGTCGGAAAACAGCCATAACCCCTCCTGCTAACAGGCCAAAAGAACTATCCACATTGATCAAATCAAAGGATCCCCACCCTGGACATGAATT
>CAYYRK010000035.1:13523-17855 GCA_964473915.1 uncultured Pseudomonadales bacterium | reverse complement strand
AGGTGAGCTGGGATAGCCAGGGTTACGACCCCTTTTTTAATATCAACAGGCCACAGGATCTGGAAGAAGCTGAACGAATTCTGGCTGGAGGTTATTGTTAGGAATTTTTTGGGGTGGAAGAGTTTTAATGTGTTGCCTATTCTATTGAAGTGGGGTCGTGATTTCAGGGAACTTACCAGCCTGTCTCCAGGTAGGTTTATCCGGGCAAGGTTTTCGGTAGGTTATCGTTTGTTTTTTTAAGGGAAACGCTAAATGAAGGTTTTTGGAATTACCGGATTTAAAAATTCCGGAAAAACAACTTTGGTTGTCAAGCTGATTGAATATTTTGCGACCCGTGAGATCAAGGTTTCAACGGTCAAGAGAACCCATCATGATTTCAAAATAGATCAACCCAACACGGATAGTGATAAGCATCGAGCGGCCGGAGCAGGAGAGGTGCTAGTGTGTTCAAACTACCGCTGGGCGTTAATTCATGAAGCTCAGGAGCCAAGAGAGCGGTCCTTGCAGGAGATGCTTAATCACTTGTCGGTGACTGATCTGATCTTGGTGGAGGGCTACAAGGAGGAGCCTCACCCCAAGCTGCAGGTGGTTAGACCGAGTGTGTCAGACAGGCAGATGCCAGAGCACATCACCAATATCCTTGCGCTGGTCTCTGATGAGGCGATCAATCCCAAGGACTATGGAAGGCAGTGCCCAGTTTTGAATATTAATAATATATCGGAGGTTGGCGAGTTTATACTCAAGGCGGTTGGTATAGTGCCTCAGCAGTAACTCATGTTGAGACCTTTGCACGAAAGAGCATTTTGCGCAAAGGTCTCAGATTCAACTCCGGCCAGAGGTAGCCCCTTTTTAGCGGGGGTCGGTCACCGCTGTAATTTTGGGCCAAAGTTGTTCGTAACCCCAGCTTAACACCTCTTCACCAAGGCGGCGCGCCCATACCACATCACTACCGTACTCCTCTCTCCAGCTCCATAGGCGTCGAGTCAGGTGGTGCAGGCGGTGTTCGTAGGTAAAACCCATTGCGCCGTGAACCTGATGAGCAATCGCTGCGCTGTTGTTGACAGCCTCTTCAAGGCGGGTTTTGGCGGTAGCGATTTCGATCCAGGCTTCGTGATCCACCCCGCCGGCCCTGTTGACGGCTTCTGAGGCGGCATCGGCGGCGGCATTCATTGCTGCTACCTCTCCAGCAAAGCTGGCAATGGAGTGCTGAATAGCCTGGAATTTACCAATGGCGCGACCAAACTGCACGCGCTCCATGGAGTATTCAATGGTTAATTCAAGAGCTGAACTTAGGGCTCCAGCAGCCTGTACGCACCGAATTAAAGCACCCATAGCTTCAACACTTTGTTTAGTTACGTCCTGGCTTAGTGCCCCTGTTTGTATCGGGGTTACGGCATTGAACGTGACCTGGTCCCAGGGTTCTCCGGCTGGGCTAGCATGGGCGCTGATCTCGCACTGCTCAGCAGCAAACTGCATGACCTGATTTTTTTTGGCGCCAGCCTCTACTATTATGACAATCTGGCTCGCGTTACGAGCCCCTGGAACTCCCTGTACGGTACCGCTCACTGCGCCGTCGTTAAGCGTTAGATCACCTAGCGCAACGGTGGCAGTTTCACCTGATACCTGTAAGCTAGCTTGTGACAGTAGCCACCCAGCCAGTAGCGTTTCTGCCAGTGGTACTGGCAGAGCTGCACTACCTGCCGCTTTAATGACTGCAAAGCCGTCAAGCATGGACGCTCCGATACCACCATTTTCTTCTGGTACCCAGGTCAGGGGTAGGCCTGATTCGGAGATGGCCTGCCACAAGGCTTCAGGCCACTCACCCTGCTCGGCTGCATTGATCGTTTCCGGTGTGCTCAGATCGTTGAATATACGATTGGCGGTGTCAAAAATAATATTATCTGAATCTGTCATTTTGTTGTCCTTTTATCTCTAGGAGCCTGTCTGACCTAGATGACTGCGGCGAAGGGCAGACCATTTTAAGGTGATGATTTTCGATGATTTTAGGCAAATAACAGTTTGTTGTTTGCCAAGCGTAATCGAAGAACCTGCCCAATGCGGTTTGTTCGTAATAGGTTAATCCTAGGTCAGGTGGTCTCCTGGTTGCTCATCGGCCTTAACGCATGCCCAGCTGTCGAACAATCATGCTCTTTAAAACTTCGTTGGTTCCACCACGCAGGGTAGAGGATGGTACTCTCAATATGCTGTCACGCAGTAGCGCTGGCAGCAGACCCTCAGACGAAGCGAGAATGTTTTGTGGTAAAATACGACGCAGCTTTTCAAGCATTTCTCGCTCAAAATTGGTGCTGGTATCTTTCACCAGGGCAGCCTCCATTTCAGGTGATGAGCCCTCCTGTAAAAGTCCTGCTATACCCAGTGACATACGACGCATTGTTTTTATTTTGGCTACAATTTGCCCGAGAATTTCTTTGGTTTGGTCAGTTGGGTTGTTCACCAGCAGGCGCATCGCTTCCTGTAAAACGATAAAGTTGCTCAGAAAGCGTTCTGGGCCGGAGCGTTCCAGTGCCAGTTCACCAACCACCATATTCCAGCCGCCGCCGGCCTCGCCCAATACATGGGAGTCAGGGACAAACACATCTTCAAAATTGGTTTCGTTGAAGTGTACTGATCCACTGATATCTGCAATACCGCGGATATCCACGCCGGGTGTTTTTAAATCAATAACAAGCTGCGAAAGTCCTTTGTGGCGAGCTGAAGGATCAAGGGGGGATGTGCGCAGCAAAGTGATCATGTAGTCGCAGCCATGGGCGCCGGTAGACCAGAGTTTGGTGCCGTTAACGCGCCAACCCCCGTCGACTTTTTCAGCCTTGGTGGACACAGAGGCAAGATCAGAGCCTGTATTGGGCTCACTCATACCGATGGCACAAAAACAGTCGCCCGAAACAATGCGTGGAATAATTTCATCGCGAAGCTCGGGTTGAGCATTCTTGATAATCTGAGGGCCACTTTGTCGATCGGCAATCCAGTGTGCCATCACTGGTGCGCCAGCTGCTAGAAGCTCTTCGGTAACGACATAGCGCTCAAGAAATGTGCGCCCATGACCACCATATTTTTTATCCCAGGTCATGCCCAGCCAGCCGCGTTGCCCCAGTTTTCGGCTAAACTCCGGACTCAGCCCTGATGACCAGCCATCGGCCATCGGCGTAAAACCGCCACTGGCTCGCTCTTGGGCGAGAAATTCCCGCACCTCTTGCCGCAGCTGAGTTGCTTGCGGTGGCATTTCGACAAAGGGAAAACGAAATCGGGTTACTGACATACCTTGGTTCTCCAATAATACTTCGTTAGTGATGAGAATACGTCACAGCGTTGTGCTCATACTCCGACAAGTCTGCCGGGTGGCTAAGGCACTCTCTCGGTTTATCAAGAATGAGCGCAATAATCAGAGCTAAATAGAACGGTCTCTCCTTCGGCGCATAATTAGTTAAGCAACAGGTATTTTGTCTGCTGCCCGTACAGGACATCTTATAATCGCCAAAAAATAGGAGCATAAACACCCTTTTTCAGAAAAGCTAGCCATATTTCTCAAATGCTGGGCGAATGTTTTGGCTCTTTATTACGCTGTTCTAGGTAATAGTGACCTATCGAAGGTCTGTGAGTTTATATTCAAGGTGACCGCTCTATGGTCACGACAGCTGCTGGGTGTGCATATTTTTGGTATGGGGTGAATGGTGTAAAATTGTATCCTGGTCTTTGGGCCGATTGGAACCCCCATCTCTGAGGCGTAGTTAATCCTTGCCTGTATTCTGTGAGAAGTTGTGTGATCAGCTAACAGTGATAGGCATCTCAGTCCTATAGATAACCTGTTTCAGAGAAAAGCTTGAATCTATATTTCCAACGCAGGGGATCGTTGTGATTTTATCAAGCAGAAACTGCTCATAGCTCTCTATATCAGGCATAACAACGCGAAGCAGGTAGTCAGAGGTGCCGGTCATCAAGTAACACTCCATAATCTCCTTATATTCGCTAATGCGTGACTCAAAATCCTCCAGCGCCGCGCGCCCCTGGCTGCGTAGGCGAACTGTGACAAAAACGCTAATGGGCAACCCAACCAGAACAGGATCAAGGATACCTACATAGCGTTTTATGACCCCACTGTTTTCAAGTGTCTTGACGCGGCGCAGGCAGGGTGATGGAGATAAACTGATCTGGTCTGCAAGTTCGGTGTTGGATGTTTTTGCATTGGACTGGATATGATGCAGGATTTGACAATCTGTCTTGTCGAGCTTTATCTTTGGCATGATTGGCTCTTGTGAATGGTGAAAATAATCATTTATGCTAAATTATATGCTTACAGGGTTATTATTAGCAATC
>CAYYRK010000035.1:0-13423 GCA_964473915.1 uncultured Pseudomonadales bacterium | reverse complement strand
GTGAAAATAATCATTTATGCTAAATTATATGCTTACAGGGTTATTATTAGCAATCTCATGTTTTTCGGTCTAAGTATAATAACGCTCTAACCGAAAGTTGATAACACCTGCTGGAGCGTACACTTTGAGACCTATAGTACCGAACGAGATAGCTGATGATAAAAAGGAGTGGCTGGAGTCTATAGACTATATTCGTAAGACTTTTGGTGACGAAGGCGTCAGAGAGATCTTGAGAACCTTGCAAGACCATGTTCTTGATCTGAATATTTCATTAAATGAAGCAACGCTCAATACACCCTATATCAATACAATCTCACCGGCTGAGCAACCACAATATCCTGGTAACATCCAGATAGAAAAGCGGATTGAAAATATTAATCGCTGGAACGCGATGGCGATGGTTCTGCAGGCACAGGATGAAGGTGTTGGTGTCGGGGGGCATCTTGCCACCTTCGCATCTGCCGCAACGATGCTGGAGGTTGGATTTAATCATTTTTTTCGTGCGCCGACCTCAGAGTATGATGGTGACACTATCATGCCCCAGCCCCATGCGGCCCCCGGAATCTATGCCCGAGCCTTTCTTGAAGGGCGTTTAAGTGAACAAAAACTGCGTAACTATCGGCGTGAACTGGCTGATGGTGGCGGGCTCTGTTCCTATCCTCATCCACGCGCCATGCCTGATTTTTGGCAGGTGTCCAATGCCTCTATGGGGCTATCAACCCCCGCAGCTATCTATCAGGCCCGGTTTGCTAAATATTTAGAAAATCGTGGGTTGATGGACTCTCATGGTGGAAAGATCTGGTGTTTTATCGGTGATGGGGAGGCTGATGAGCCAGAGGTACTTGGCACTATCAATATCGCTTCTCGGGAGAAACTGGATAACCTGGTTTTGATTGTTAATTGCAATCTACAGCGTCTGGATGGCCCGGTACGTGGCAATGGTAAGATTATTCAGGAGCTTGAGCGCTCCTTCCGTGGTGCTGACTGGAATGTAATAAAGGTGATCTGGGGCTCAGGTTGGGATGGGCTGCTGGCTCAAGATGACCAGGGTGTTTTACGCAAGCGTATGGATGAGTGTCTGGATGGAGATTATCAACGCTACTCCATACTTTCTGGAGATGTACAGCGCGAGCACTGGGTTGAGGACAATCCGGATCTGAAAAAGATGATGAATTCGTTGAGCGATGATGAGGTGAAAGAGATAAAACGCGGTGGCCAGGATCCTAAAAAAATCCATGCTGCTTTTCAGCGTGCGATGGAGGCGAATCATAAACCCACGGTCATCTTGATAAAAACGGTTAAGGGCGATGGGATGGGGGATGTTGCCCAGGGGCGTAATACAGCGCATCAGGTAAAAAATATTAAACCCGAAGATCGTATCCAACTGGCCAAAAATTACGGGATCCCCATTAGTGAAGCAGCCGCTGCTCGGGCTGAATTTTATAAGCCGCCCCAGGAGAGTGAAGAGATTCAGTATCTCAAAGCCAACAGGGAAAGACTGGGGGGCTACCTGCCAGCACGCAAGACACGCTGTGCCCCCATCGAGCCGCCAGCACTCGAACTATTTGCCGATATTCTGCAGGGCAGCGGTCAGCGAGAAATCTCATCAACCATGGTGATCGTGCGTATTCTGGCCAAGCTACTCAAGGATAAAAAACTGGGGCGCTATATTGTTCCCATCGTTCCGGATGAGGCTAGAACATTTGGCATGGATGGGCTTTTCAAAGTGGCAGGAATCTACTCCTCAGAGGGGCAGAAATATACACCGGTTGATGCAGAGTCATTGTTGCCCTACCGTGAAGCAAAAGATGGGCAGATTTTACAGGAGGGTATCTGTGAAACGGGTGCAATGGCCTCATTTATGGCTGCCGGTAGCGCCTACTCTGTTCACGGGCTTCCGATGATCCCATTCTATATCTTCTACTCGATGTTTGGTTTTCAACGGGTCGGTGACATGATCTGGAGCTGCGGAGATATGATGTGTCGCGGCTTTTTGTTGGGTGGTACCGCTGGGCGAACCACCCTCAATGGTGAGGGGCTACAGCATCAGGATGGGCACTCTCACATACTGGCCAGTACCGTGCCTAATATGTTGAGTTATGATCCGGCCTTTGGTTATGAGCTTGCAGTGATTGTTCAAGAGGGTATCCGTCGTATGTACCTTGAGCAGGAAGATGTTTTCTACTATCTGACGGTCTATAACGAAAATCACTTGATGCCTGCTCTTCCAGAGGGTGAGGGTATTATCGAGGGGATATTGAAAGGGGGCTACTGTTTTCGCCGCTCAAACAGAAACCAGGGTGAAGCAATTAACCTGCTCTCCAGTGGCGCGATTATGCAGCAAGCCCTGCAAGCGGCTAATCAACTGGAGGTGCTTGGGTATCGCGTTAATATTTGGAGTATCACCAGTTTTACTGAATTGGAGCGCGAGGCGCAAAGCTGTGAACGCTGGAACCGCTTAAATCCAGATAAACCGGTCAAGCAACCCTTTGTCGAACAGCTCTTTGAGAAAGAGGAGGGTGTTTTTATCGCTGTCACTGACTATATGAAAGCATTGGCCAACGGCATCGCACGCTGGGTGCCGGGGCGATATGAAACGCTGGGGACAGATGGTTATGGGCTTAGCGAGTCTCGTCAAGATTTACGAGATCATTTTGAAGTCAGTGCCTCCTGCATCGTGCAGGCCGCTCTTTCTGCCCTGTTTCGCTCTGGCCGTATCAACCGTGAAGCTGTTGAGCGGGCTCTTAAAGGTGAGGTGGCTAAATGACTGAGCTAACTCGAGTGTTAGAGATGCCCTCTCTGGGTGAGGGTAGCTCAATTGAGCAGGGCACTGTTGTGGCTGTCCCATTTTCTGTGGGTGATCGGGTTCAGGAGGGGGACGTTCTGCTAGAGGTTGAAACCGATAAGGTGACGATCGAAATTCCGGCCGAGGAGGCAGGGGTGTTGCAAGCGGTGTTGTTGAGTGTGGGGGATGCTGTTCATACAGGCGTTGTATTTGCCAAGCTATCAGTAGCGCAAGCGGGCGGGGTGACCCTCCCTGAGGCTAAACAGCTTGAAAATAGGGCGCCATTGCCAACGGCTTCTGAAGTTTTTGGCAGTGAAAAGTTGGTGAGCCCTCCGCTTAACAGAGATGATTCACAGCTAAGTCCAGTCGACCAGGCTGACCTTATCATCCCGGCAAATCCCAGTGCACGCCGCCTGGCTCGCGAGTTAGGGATTGATCTTTCTGGGGTGAGCGGTTCTGGAAGAGGTGGCCGTATTAGCAAAGCGGATGTTAAACGGCATTCAAAGCAGATTATTCAATCAACGGGCAGACGGGGAGTAACTGCTCGTCCATTGCCTGATTTTAGTACGTTTGGCAGGGTGCGCCGTGAATTACTGACCAATATGGCAACTGCGACCAGTAACAATATGATGAATGCCTGGTCGCAAATTCCACATGCCTGGTTGCAGCAAACCATCGATATTACGGAACTGGAAGATTGGCGCCAACAGCACAAACATGAAGTTAAAGATCAAGGTGGAGCGTTAACCATTACCGTCATGTTAGCGAAGGCTGTAGCAATTGCACTGAAGGCATTTCCGAAAATTAACAGTAGTTATGACGAGCAATCCAATGAGATTGTCTATAAAGAATACGCAGATATCGGTATTGCTGTTGATACGGAGCAGGGTTTGATTGTCCCTGCGCTGCGGCAAGTTGATCAAAAGGGGTTGGTGGTATTGTCAAAGGAGCTAAAGCTGCTGTCTGAAAAGGCGCGCACCCGCAAGTTAATACCCAAAGATTTGCAAGGTTGCGGAATAACAATATCGAATCTGGGAGGCATAGGGACGAGCGCAATTTTCCCAATTGTTAACTGGCCCCAGGCTGCCATTATTGGCCTGGGAGCAAGCAGCATTGAGCCAAGATTCTATGGGGGTGAGTGTGTTCCTCGGCGTCTATTGACGCTAACTCTGGGGTTTGATCATCGTATTATTAATGGTGCTGATGGGGCAAAATTTTTGGTTTATCTCAAAAGCCTATTTGAAGATATGCGTTTGATGCTGTTATAAGCCCTTTGCCCGGGGGCTAATTTTGTTTTCAGCCAGGGTAGCTCTATATTTCAGGCACTTCTATAGAGAGGTCTGCTATGATTACCCAGAAATAGCCTGCCGGAAAGAACTGTTCGGCATGGGTGCTCATATTAACCTCACTCGGATAATTCATGAAATATCCGAGCCATCTGCCTTTTGATTGATGCCAGATCTTTTTTCTCATCAGGGCTATCAGCCGCTGGCCTCCAGAATGAGGCCCACCAGTCTTGACCATTTTGTGGGTCAGGAGCATCTGCTTGGCCAGGGTAAAGCATTGCGGACAGCCCTGGAGGATGGGTTGCTTCATTCGATGGTGCTGTGGGGCCCACCCGGTACCGGAAAAACGACCCTGGCAAAAATGGTTGCTCAGCTGTCTGATGCGCATTTTGAATCTCTGTCGGCGGTGATGTCTGGTGTTAAGGATATCCGAGCGGCTGTTGAGCGGGCAGAATCTGTCAGGTTGCGCAATGGCCGCAAAACAATCCTCTTTGTGGATGAGGTGCATCGATTCAATAAGGCTCAGCAGGATGCGTTTCTGCCCTACATAGAAAATGGCACGCTGATCTTTATTGGTGCGACAACAGAAAACCCCTCTTTTGAGCTTAATAACGCGCTGTTGTCTCGGGTGCGTGTCTATCTGTTTCGGTCTTTGGAGTCGGTGCATTTGGCAGCACTGATTGAGCGTGCGTTAAGCGATCCTGTTGCAGGGTATGGCGGCCAGCGTATTGAGCTGGATGAGGCGGTGCGCAAGCAGTTGCTTGACGCGGCGGATGGTGATGCCAGACGGGTATTGAATATTCTGGAAATTGCAGTTGATCTGGGCACTGAGGCATCGGGTATCACTAGCATTTCACAAGCAACGCTCGAAGAGGTGCTACAGGGGAATACCCGGCGCTTTGACAAGGGCGGCGATCTGTTTTATGAGCAGATCTCAGCACTGCACAAAGCGGTGCGGGGTAGTGCCCCGGATGCTGCGTTATATTGGTTTGCGCGGATGATTGATGGTGGTTGTGACCCCCTGTATATTGCGCGACGGCTGGTGAGAATGGCGAGTGAAGATATTGGCAATGCAGACCCTCGTGCCCTACAGATCGCCCTGAATGCCTGGGAAACCTATGAGCGATTGGGCAGCCCGGAGGGCGAATTGGTGATTGCTCAGGCGGTACTATTTATGGCCAGTGCCGCGAAAAGTAATGCGACCTATCTGGCTTACAAGGCGGTCATGAGTGATATTCGCAAGCAGCCCAGTTACGATGTGCCCATACATCTGCGTAATGCACCAACCGGGTTGATGAAAGCGCTGGATTATGGTGCTCAATACCGCTACGCCCACGATGAACCCGGGGGGTATGCGCCAGGGGAGAACTATTTTCCGCAGCCCCTGAGCGATCAGCGTTATTATTACCCGGTTGATCGTGGCCTGGAGTTAAAAATTGGTGAAAAACTTCAGCGTTTAAGAGAGTTTGACCGGAAAAGTGTTACACAAAGATATCCTCAAGAGAGGGAGAGCTGATGAATCAGGTGTTGGCCATTGCCATAGGCGGTGCTCTGGGCGCGCTGTCACGCTACTGGGTTGTGGGGCTGGTATCGAGTTTGTTTAGCCGTGCCTTTCCATTCGGTACTTTGACCGTTAATATAGTAGGCTCCTTTTTGATCGGCCTGTGCTATGTTGTCATTGTTGAAAAGCTGGCGGTAGCGGCGGAATGGCATGCGATCCTGATGGTGGGCTTTATCGGGGCTTTTACCACCTTTTCCACATTCTCTTTAGAGGCCCTGATGCTGATGCAGGAGGGGCGTGTTCCAGTTGCAGCTCTCTATATCTTGTCCAGTGTGCTGGTTTGTCTGTTGGCGGTAATGTCTGGAATGTGGCTGGCTAAACAGGTATTTTGAACGGTATGATCCTGCCTGTCTGAATCGGTAGTCGTTAGCCCCTGCGGCTGATGCAATTTTATTTTTCTGGAGAGTTAAACCTTAATGCTAGACCCAAAATTAGTTCGTAATAATCTACAGGAGGTTGCCCAGCAGCTGCTTAAAAAGGGCTATAAACTGAATGTGGATGAGTTTCAACAGCTTGAAGCCCAGCGTCGGGAAATTCAGATAACAACAGAGCAGCTACAGAGCCAGCGCAACTCACGCTCCAAAAATATCGGCAAGGCTAAATCTGCAGGAGAGGATATCGCACCTCTGATCGCCGAAATGAATCAGATTGGTGAGAATCTTGAGGTGGCCAAGGCGCAGCTCGGGGTTGTTCAGGAAAAGCTGGATGCCATCTTCATGGCCATACCCAATATCCCTCATGCATCGGTTCCTGAGGGCTTTAGCGAAGCAGATAATCAACTGAGTCGCGTCTGGGGTGACCCTCGTCAGTTTGATTTCACCCCTAAAGATCATATAGCCATTGGTGCGAAATTGGCCGGGATGGATTTTGACGTGGCGGCCAAAATTACCGGGGCACGTTTCGTTAATCTGCGTGGGGCAGTGGCCCGAATGCATCGGGCGCTAACCCAGATGATGCTGGATACCCAAACCAATGAGCACGGCTATGAAGAGTGCTATATCCCCTATATTGTCAACCGAGAGAGTCTGACCGGAACAGGCCAGTTGCCCAAATTTGAAGAGGATCTGTTCAAGGTTAGCGAGGAGCATGGCTGGTACCTGATCCCGACCGCAGAGGTGCCTCTGACCAATATTGCTCGAGGAGAGATCCTACCCGCAGATCAGTTACCCCTCAGGCTCACGGGCCATACGCCCTGTTTTAGAAGTGAGGCGGGTAGTTACGGTAGAGATACCCGGGGTATGATCCGCCAGCATCAGTTTGAAAAAGTGGAGTTGGTGCAACTGGTTGAACCTGAACATTCAGAGGCAGCACTTGAAGAGCTGACAGGGCACGCCGAGGCGATTCTGCAAAAGCTTGAGTTGCCCTATCGGGTGATGACCCTGTGTGGAGGTGATCTGGGGTTCTCAGCCACCAAAACCTATGACCTTGAAGTATGGTTGCCTGGCCAGAACAAGTACCGAGAAATCTCCTCCTGTAGTAACTGTTTGGATTTTCAGGCACGTCGTATGCAGGCACGCTGGCGGAACCCTCAAACCGGCAAGCCGGAGCTGCTACATACCCTGAACGGCTCTGGTTTGGCCGTAGGCAGAACCCTGATTGCAGTGCTTGAAAACTATCAGAATGAAGATGGTAGCGTGACTATCCCACAAGTATTAAGGGGTTATATGGGCGGTGCTGAGTTGATTGAAGCCCGTTAACCCTATTTTTAGCTGGAGGCTGTAGAAGCAACTATGGATTATCTGCCTGTATTTTATAATTTAAAAGATCAGCTTTGTCTAGTAGTAGGCGGTGGTGAGGTTGCTGCCCGCAAAGCGTCACTATTGCTACAAGCCGGGGCTAAACTTCGAGTCGTTGCACCTGAGTTATGCCTGAATATGCAAACCCTGGCAGATAAAAAAATGATTGAATATCATCAGCGCAGCTACTCTGCCGATGATCTTTTCGGAGCGAGCCTGGTGATTGCCGCCACCAGTAGTATAGATGTCAACCTAAGTGTGTCCGAGCAGGCCAGACAGATCGGTTTGCCGGTTAATGTGGTGGATAAACCCTCGCTCAGTAGTTTTATTTTTCCAGCAATAATTGACCGTTCACCTTTGATTATCGGGATTTCCAGTGGTGGCCGGGCACCGGTGTTGGTGCGGTTATTAAGGCAGAAGCTGGAATCGACCATTCCTGCAGGTTATGGGAGGCTCGCAGAGCTGGTTGGAAAATTCAGAGATCGGGTCAAGCATAAATTTAACAGTGTCAATGAGCGACGTGGATTTTGGGAAAGGGTGCTGGAGGGGCCGATCACAGAGATGATGCTTGCTGGCAAGGATGAGCTGGCAGAATCGTTGCTGGATGAAATGGTTGAGTCAGCGGACTCGACCCCTCGTGTTGGTGAGGTCTATCTGGTAGGAGGAGGCCCTGGCGATCCGGAACTGTTAAATTTCAAAGCACTGCGGTTGATGCAGCAAGCTGACGTGGTGCTCTATGATCGGTTGGTTTCTGAAGAGGTGCTGGCACTTTGTCGGCGTGATGCGCAACTGATTCATGTCGGTAAGGCGCGCAGCCAGCATACCTTGAAGCAGGAAGCAATCAATGATCTGCTGGTTGAGTTGGCCCGGGAGGGTAAGCGGGTGTTGCGTCTCAAAGGGGGGGACCCCTTTGTTTTTGGCCGGGGTGGTGAAGAGATCGAGGAGCTGATGCAGCAGGGCATCCCCTTTCAAGTGGTGCCTGCGGTAACGGCTGCCATAGGCTGTGCAGCTTATGCCGGAATCCCGTTAACCCATAGAGATTATGCGAATTCCGTACAGTTTGTGACCGGTCATGGAAAGGACGATATCTGTGATCTTCCCTGGGATCGGCTGGTGCATGAGAAGCAAACACTGGTGGTTTACATGGGGCTGGCCAGCTTCCCTGTTATCTGTCATGAGTTGATCAATCATGGTATGCCCCCCCAAACTCCAGTGGCTATTATTTCAAAGGGGACGACCTCATCACAGCAGGTTGTAATCGGTACTCTGGAAACATTGCCGATAACCATTCAGGATAGAGATATCCCTGCACCCACCCTGACCATTATAGGAGAGGTGGTGAAGCTGCATGAGAAACTGTCCTGGTTTGAGCCTAAAACCCCCAGTTAAACAGGGTGTAGTGTGCTTGTGTGGGGCGGAGTGTAGGGTATAAGTTGGCCTTGGCATCTGCTGATGCTTGTCCACCCTATATGCAGTTGGTTGGCTTGGGTAATCCTGAAATCTTACAGACTTTTCGCATGGGTGTTTCCGGAAAATGCCGCATCAGGTAGAGGCTGCTGCCTTTGTCGCTACTTAATCGCTGCCCCATCAGTTTTACAAACACCCGTGTGACCGGAGTGTGCTCAAATTCCCGGTATAGATCCCGTAGAAGATTAATAATCTCCCAGTGGGGTGGCGTTAATTCGATGCCCTCTTTGCGGGCAATCGAGAGGGCCACAGATTCAGACCAGTCCGAAAGATCTTTCAGGTACCCCTCACTGTCGAATTGGATGTCAGCCATTGTCCTGGAATTCTCAGTTGGACAGGCTAGAGCCAGCTCAGAACGCTTTGGTATCGGACGGTCAGCCCAACGAACCCCCGGTAATCGACCGTTTCAATATTGGGTAGCAGTAGTTCGGTTAAACCCCGGGCCTGCAAATCTTCCTGAAGAGCAAAGATGGGCAGATCCGGTTTTATCTCTGCCAGGGGGTTGCTCTCGCCACCGGCCAGGGTCGCAGCGTAAACACCATCTTCGATCAGTAAAATGGCGCTGTTCCGGGTGGCCACCCGCAGGCAAGATTGCAGTGCGTTAGTGCTTAATGAAGAACTGTTAACCATGTGCAGAACCATACTAAAATCCCAGCAAAATCTGACTTTGATCAATCAATGCGCCCGCCTCGCTGGAGGAGATCAACTGTATGGGGATCGCCAGATCCTCCTGGTCAAGGTTACGAGCCTCAAGAGATTCGCGTTCTACATAGACCTCTGTGATCTCATACATTTCCAGCATGGGTAGCAGTTTGGAGCTGTTCTTCTGGTTGATGGCAGTCGGGTCTTGATTCTTGAGTAGCTGATAGACACCATCATCCATGTAAAGCAGGCGCACGCACTGGTTAAAGGTAGCCGCCACCAATGCGATATCCAGTGCATCCCGCCCGTAAGGGCTACCATAGGGCCCCTTGCGGTTGATTATCAAAAAATATTTTTTTTTAGTCATCTGGCCCGTGTCTCTCTTTTGCGAGTTAGCCAAAACTGATCAACCGGTCCGATACAATCCCCGCTTCCACCAATTGGCCAAGGCCGGATAGCGTATAGCCTGGGTTCATATTATGCGCCGGCTTTTCGTAGCGGTGGGCCTCGGTTTTATCCAGTAGTCCTCGTTTCAAGGCTGCTGCAACACAAATCACCGTATCGATATTATGCTGTTTGAGAAGTGCTGCCCAGCGGGCGGGGATATCGGCTTCATCCTGCGGCGCAACAGCCAGTGTTGTGGCGTTATGTACCCCCTCCATATAGAAAAATACCCGGTCTATTTCATGCCCAAGTGCCAGTGCTGTTTTGGCAAACTGGTAGGCGGTCTCAGAGCCCTGAGATGAGTAGGGTGAAGTATAGATAGCAAGGGAGTATTTCATGGTTGAATCAATGTAGGCACAATTACCGTCTCAGTCAACAGGC
Organism: uncultured Pseudomonadales bacterium; assembly: GCA_964473915.1. Lineage (GTDB taxonomy): Bacteria > Pseudomonadota > Gammaproteobacteria > Pseudomonadales > IMCC2047 > CAYYRK01. Next base: position 3,121 of record CAYYRK010000035.1, on the reverse strand, counting down.
AAATAAAACTCAAATCCCGATTTAGGCTTTTCGGCATTATTTTAATAGATCTGACGCCAGAACAGTAAGCCGCTGTTGCTACATAAACAGTGGTGTGTCTTTATCTTCATCTTCATAGGTGCTCAGGCGGGTGGGCTAATTGTCCAGATTGCGGATCTGTAACCGATTTTTTTGGAATATTACTACAACAAATCTCTGCGTGAAATTGCGGACGCTGTGTGAGATCATCATACAAAGAGCTTAATTTAAAAATAATTTTTTAGGGGGAAATATGAATTACGAATATCTCAACGTTGATATCGACAAACATGGTGTTTGCACGCTGATGCTGAATCGCCCCGATGTTAGGAATGCACTGAATGATCAGGTGATCGGGGAGTTGGTTGATGCAACAGCAAAAATATCCCAGGACAAAAATATTCGTGTGTTGACACTTACCGGTGCCGGGTCGGCATTTTGTGCAGGCGGAGACTTTCGTTGGATGAAAACAATGAAGGATCAGACTCGGGAGCAAAGAGTTGCTGGTGGAATGATTATGGCTAATCTATTTCTTGCCCTGGATACGTTGCCAATGCCGGTTATCGGCCGAATCAATGGCGATGCGTTTGGTGGTGGAACAGGCTTAACCTCTGTTTGTGATTACTCATTTGGTTCGCGTAATGGCAAGATGAGTGTCAGTGAGGTCAGGATTGGCTTGGTTCCATCAAATATTGCACCCTACCTGGTACGACGAATGGGGTTGAGAAATGCTAGAGCCGCGATGCTCAACGGTGTGCCATTAAATATGGATGAAGCTGTTGAGCTGGAATTGTTAAACGAGGCTGTTAACCCTGATGAGCTTGATGATGCTGTCGAACAGCAGATAGCCAAGTATCTTCGCGCTTCGCCAGTGGCTATTGCTGCGACTAAAAGACTGATCAGTTTTGTCTCAAAGACGCCGGTTGATGCGGTGCAAAACTACACGGCAAATAGCATCGCCGATGCCTGGGAAACAGATGATGCGATTGAGGGCATGAATGCCTTTTTTGAAAAAAGAAAGGCTAATTGGTGGGTTGAGCGATAGAGCTCAATCTATTCCATACCCTCTTTCGCAGTTTGACAGGGATATTCAGGTTGTTTTATTGACCTTTAAAGATCGGTTTGCGCTTTTCAAAAAATGATTTTACGCCCTCGGCGTAATCCTCACTATTTCCTAGCATCAGCTGGCCTTTGCGCTCCAGGGCCAGCTGCTCCTGCAGTGTATTGGTGCTGCTAGCCAGTAGGGCCTGTTTGGTTTTTGCCAGTGCCAGCGGTGGCATGGCTGCTAATCGTTCGGCAATAGATTGGGCCTCTTTTTTAAGGGCGTCGTCCTCCACGACCTTCCAGATCATCCCCCAATCAGCGGCTTGTTGCGCTGTGATTTTTTCTGCCAATAATAGCGCGGCCATGGCCCTTGCGTGGCCAGCAAGCCGGGGCCAATACCAGGTACCACCCAGGTCAGGCATCAATCCAATTTTTGTGAACGTGGGGATAAAACTGGCAGAACGTGCGGCAATAATAATATCGCACATCAACGCAATCGTTGAACCACCACCCGCAGCCACACCATTTACTGCGCAAATAACAGGTTTATCCAGTTGGGTAATAAAATTGATCAACGGATAATAATTTTTATCAAGAGAGGCCGCTAAATCGCGTTTTTCACCGGGGGCTACCGGTTTGCGATCATTTAAATCCTGGCCTGCACAAAAAGCTTTTCCAGCACCGGTAATTAACAGGCAATGAATATCAGGGTTAGAGCGCACCTCTGGCATGATGGACTGTATTTCATCATGCATTTTTTGGTTAAAGCTGTTCAAAGTTTGCGGTCGGTTAAGCTCAATTTTTGCGTAGCCTTTCTGGGTGCTAAAAAGAATGGTTTCAAAGTGGTCCATTGGGAAAATCACCTCCTCAGGTTTTTCATGTTATTGTGGTTTTTCGCTAATATATGAATTTTATGCTTCAAAATGATTTCGCATGATATATTATATATGAAGATTGTTGTGCTATTTATGGAGCTATAGCCGATTTCTCTGGTTTGAGATTTGCTGTCTGGGCAGCAGTGATAAAGGTGTTTTTCAAGTGATCTAACCCTTTGTCTGACAGAATCATGGGCTAAATAAGTGCGATAGGGTGGTTGAGTGCCGTCTATGCTGTCACCGGTAGTAATGACATTTTGGTGGAGTGTTTCTATTCTATGCTCCCCTTGGTTTTTTTGTTGAAAAATCTAAAGTGATAAGTGGGACCCCGTATGGAAAATTCGGTATCGGTGCAGACAAAAACTTTCCTTGGCCATGATAATATCAAGCTGGTTGGCGATGCTTATGGCGATTCCTCAGACGACCCGGTGCTCTTTCTGCATGGTGGAGGCCAAACTCGACATGCCTGGAGTGGAGCAGCAAAGGTTCTGGCGGCAAATGGTTGGTACGTAGTCGTGCTGGATCAGCGTGGTCATGGCGAAAGTGACTGGGCACAAGAGAAAGACTATTCAGTCAATAGTTTCACGGCCGATGTGCGTAACGTGGCAAAAACCTTCAATAAACCCCCGGCATTGGTTGGAGCATCAATGGGTGGAGGAACTGCGCTGGTAGCGCAGGGTGAATCCGATGCGCAGATATGCTCGGCGCTGGTGCTGGTCGATGTGACGCCTCGTATAGAGATGGAAGGAACCAAGAAAATAATGGATTTCATGACGGCAAAGCCGGAGGGTTTTGAAACCCTGAGTGAGGCAGCAGACGCTATAGCCGCATATACTCCCCACCGCAAACGTTCAAAAAATATAGAGGGAGTAGAAAAGAATTTACGGCAGCTCCCCAATGGTCGTTACCGTTGGCATTGGGATCCAGACATGCTTGGTGTTCGCTATACTGAGCGTATGAAAAGCCCTGATCGGATGCTGCGTGCGGCCGAAAATATCAAAGTGCCAACCCTGCTAGTTCGAGGTCAGCTTAGTGATGTTGTTTCCATGGAGGGTGTGAATGAGTTTATGGAGGCGGTTCCCCACGCAAAATTTGTTGATGTGAAGGGCGCCAGTCATATGGTGGTTGGTGATCAGAATGATATGTTCACTGATGCTGTGCTGGAGTTTCTGCGCGATCTTTAG
>CAYYRK010000034.1:0-18132 GCA_964473915.1 uncultured Pseudomonadales bacterium | reverse complement strand
TTTATTGGTAGCCCGCCAGGCTGAGCAAGATTTGTGACTGCAAATCTAAACATAAACTGCCCTGTTTAGAGTGCCTTCGAGCAACTTGCTTGTCGCCAACAAGTAAAATATACATAACTTGCTTGTCGCTAGCAAGTAAAATATTCACAACTTGCTGCTCTTTGGCAGGAAGATTAGAATACCCTCCGATTCTTGCTGGCAAATCAGTCGGTGTGAACAGGTTGTTTCGGTAATATTCTGGAAGAGATTATTCAGTTGTGCACCGAGTTTATTGCGGATAAATAATGTGGCAGGAAATGGGTGGTATGACCTGGTTTGGTCTTTACCTCGTACGAACTCTGATTTCGGCAACTTTCCGGTAACCAGATAAAATAATAGGTTTTTTAAAGATGAAAAAAATAGCACCATTGGTTAAAGGTAGGTTGATTAGATATTTTACGCAGCTGATATCAGTCTGGTTGCTGTGTGCCAGTACCTTTCTCTATGCAGTTGATGAAGATCCCTGGGAGTCTGTGAACCGTAAGATTTTTGTTTTTAACGATAACGTTGATAAGTATTTCCTCAAGCCGGTTGCCAAAAGCTACATCTGGCTTGCACCTGAGTTTGTTGAGGATGGGGTGTCCAATATTTTTAGCAATCTTGAAGATGTTGGTATTATGCTGAACAATCTTTGTCAGGCGAAGCCCCGTGATGCACTAACGGATGTTAGCAGGCTGTTATTAAATAGTTCGATTGGCATAGCCGGATTCTTTGATGTGGCGACCAGGCTGGGTCTGGAAAAACATGAGGAAGATTTTGGTCAGACTCTTGGCTTTTGGCATATTCCTGCAGGCCCCTATGTTGTTCTACCCTTTTTAGGGCCTGGTACAGTGCGTGATGCTTTTGCCAGAATACCCGATAGCTACCTCAGCCCCCAGCACTATGTTGATCATGTACCTACCCGGAATTCCATTCACGGTGTTGATATAGTGGATGCCAGGGCTGCGTTGTTGGATGCGGAGGAGTTGATTCAGGGCGACAGGTATAGTTTTATTCGCGATGTTTATCTGCAGCGGCGTAATTTTCTGGTGTTGGATGGAGAGGTTGAAGATGAATTTACCTCTGACGACCTGGATTGACTGCGAGCCTACATTGATATTTTACCTGCCTATTCCTCTTTCGCTCTTCGCAACACTCATTATATAGGTGCAAAATCTATTTTCAGGGTTGCTTGATAGCGACTGTATAGGCAGTATAAGACAACGCCTTAATCTGCTAGCTAGGTTCATTTGAGATGGATGAACGTCTAATTAATCATCACGAACAGCTGATTATTGTTTGTGATGATCACATGGAAGATCAGAATCTTCTTTCCTGCCTGAACGAATCGGGTTATCAACTGTACTGTACGCCACGTAGAGATGAGGCCCTTAGTCTGTTGAGAGAAGTTGATGCCGATCTGATCATGGTTGATCTTGAGCTTTCAGCGGTAGAGCCTCTTGCCCTTATTGCAGAAATAATCAGAGTAAGACCGGATATACCGGTGGTGGTGATCTGCCCGCCCCGTATTGAAGAAACCGCTGTTCAGGCACTTAAGCTGGATGTTACCGATTATGTGAAAAAGCCGTTGACAGATGATCGGCTGCTTTTCTCAGTTCGTAGTAGTCTGGAACGGGCACGCCTGAAGCGGGAGAATCTGGAATACAGACACAGGTTGGAGACAGCTAATAGCCAGTTAAGTGAACAACTTGAAAATGTGCGCAAGGATCAGCAAGCTGGTTATCTGGTGCAGCAACGCATGTTACCGTTGACCCCTTTTGAATATCAACATTACCGATTTGAACAGCATGTTAGGCCGGCTGATTATTTGGCCGGAGACTTTATAGATTATCATCAGATCAGTAGTTCCAAGTTTGTTTTTTTCCTGGTAGATGTCACTGGGCACGGTGCAGCTTCAGCACTTGTTACAGTATTGATCAAACAGCTGGCCACTCGCTCGCGCGCATACTTTATTAGAGATAGGCATGTAGATATCAAAACAGCAGCCTGGATGCTGGGTTGGATCAATAGATCTCTGTTGGAAGTGGGTCTGGACCGGCATGCTACTATATTACTGGGCGTACTCGACGTCAGGGAAAATACACTCAACTACAGTTGCGGGGGGCATCTTCCCCAAGCTATCTATTCAACACCCGAGGAAACACGATTTCTGGAGGGCCGGGGTTTGCCGGTGGGGCTGTTTGAGGATGCTGAATACGAGGATCATTACCTTGAGCTGAAGGATGAGTTCTCCATCGCCATTCTTTCTGACGGTATACTTGAGGTGATACCCCATGAACATCTTGTGGAGAAAGAAGCTTATCTATTAAAAATGATAAAAAGGGGGGATAATACGCCTGCACGAATCATCAAGGATCTTGATCTGGAAAAGCTGGATCATATTCCAGATGATATTTCAGTTCTAACCGTACAAAGACTGGCCCAACATGAATCCAGGTAAGATCTTGGCTGCAAAAGAATCGGGCGTTTACGTCCTCAAATTTTTTGGAGATGTACGATTGACCCTGTGTGCTGCTCTGGATACCTGCCTGGATGATATTGTTGCAGATCAAGATCTTAAAGCGGTATTTATCGACCTGACTGATGCGCAATGCATCGACAGTACTACCCTTGGTTTTATGGCAAAAATTTCAATTATGACCAAGCGGCACTTTGCCTGGCGCCCCACTATTATTTCCACCAATGAGGATATTACTAAAGTACTGCTCAGCATGTGCTTTGACGAAGTGTTTACCATAGTGGATCTGCCGCTTGAAAAATTGACCTCTCTGCGTCAGTTGCCGGGCCGGGAGATGTCAGAATCTGAGGTGAAAGAGAAGGTGCTGGAAGCGCATAAAATTCTGATGCAGCTCAACGAGAAAAATCGGGAGAAGTTTAAAGAGCTGATTACAATACTGGAGGCATGCTGACCGCGGCATCACTCTTTTTCTGCTGTGCTACGGGACAGTTTAAGCCGAATATAGTCGCTATGAGACAGATAAACAAGCTCGGCAACCTTGCGAATAACGTGCTCTTCATACCTGTCAAGACGGCCATCAGCAAAGGCGACCTGCCACATTGAGTCCAGCAGCTGAATCTTTTGTGCATAACTGTAATGGTCGTTAATCAGCCGGGTAAACTGATAAAGGGAGCTGGCATTATCTACCTCGTCATTAGCCAGTTTGACTAGCGAGTCCAGTGCTATAGGATCAAGCTGGTAGGTGTCTCTCAATACAGCTGTGATAGTGTCTAGCTCGGTTTCATCCAGATCAAAATCTGAGTTTGAGACTTCAATCAGGAGCGCGGCTGCGGCTAACTGAATGATCTCATCTGCCACTCGTGTCTCGCCCTGTTCTTCAAGGGACAGATAGCTATTAAAAAACAGCCTGATTCTAGTTATCATGATTGTTAATTCATCTCTTCATGCATGGCCAAAATCAACGATTCAAGTCGGGTTTGGTCGGCTGCAAAATTGCGTATACCCTCGGCTAGTTTTTCTGTTGCCATGGGGTCCTGGTTCATCGCCCAGCGAAAGGCTTGATGGGTCAGGGTGCCAATCCTCTCTTCCTGAAAACCCTGTTTGGGGCTTAATTGTTGTTTCAGCTCGCTAGAGTCTTGTTGCAACTCCTGCATTAGCTGCGGGCTGATGGTCAGGCGGTCACAGCCAGCGAGTTGTTCAATTTCCCCGGTATTGCGGAAGCTGGCACCCATCACAATGGTGTTGTAATCATAATGCTTATAATAGTTGTAAATTCGGGATACAGATAATACCCCCGGATCTTCGGTTGCAGGGTACTGGTCGCGGCCGGTATCTTTTTTATGCCAATCCAGTATGCGCCCGACAAAGGGTGAGATCAGGGTAACGCCTGCCTGGGCGCAGGCAAGCGCCTGGTGAAAATTAAATAGTAGTGTTAAGTTGCAGTAGATCCCTTTTTGTTCCAGGATACGCGCCGCCTCAATACCCTCCCAGGTGGCTGCGACCTTAATCAGTACCCGTTCGCGGTCAATACCTGCCTGTTGGTAAAGATTGATCAGCTGTTCCGCCTGGGCGATAGTTTTCTCGGTATCAAATGAGAGCCGGGCATCGACCTCGGTGGAGACCCGTCCGGGAATAATCTGCAGAATCTCCTGGCCAATATCCACTGCAAATCGCGATAAAGTATTTTGTAACTGTTGGCTTTGGTCTCCGCCCTGTTGAGTGGCCCATTGAATCGCATTACGTATATAGCCCTGGTACTCGTCGTTTTGCGCTACCTTATAGAGCAGGGAGGGGTTGGTGGTTGCATCCTGGGGTTTGAATTCCTGAATCGCCTTGAACTCACCAGTGTCGGCGACCACGACGGACATGCTTTTAAGTTGTTCCAGCTTATTACTCATTATAATGCTCTAGTTTGATCGTTAGAGGGCGGCAGACGATTGTGCCATACCCTGTGGATTATAGACTAATCCCGAAAAATAAAATTGGCAGCTTCGCGCAGTACATGGACGTCTGCAGAGCGATGGTGAATCTGTTCGCTCAAATGCCTGCGATAACGTCGTGCACCCGGGATGCCGGAATATAGACCAAAGAGATGCTTTGCCATATGATTTAGCCGGGTTCCGGTGCGCTGTTTCTCGCTGACATATTCGCAGAAGTGTTCAAATATTTGATCGCGGCAGGGTATGTCGTGCAGGTCACCAAATATAACTTGGTCAGCAGCAGCGAGCATATAGGGGTTGTGATAGGCCTCCCGGCCGATCATGACGCCATCAACCTGTTTTAGATGCTCGCTGGCCTGATCCAGGCTGACTATCCCTCCATTGATAATAATTTCAAGGTGTGGGTGTTCATCCTTGATGCGGTAGACTCGCTGATAATTTAACGGTGGAATGTCCCGGTTTTGCTTGGGTGTGAGTCCCCCGAGAACGGCCTTACGGGCGTGCAGAATGAAAGTGCGGCATCCAGTTTTTGCGACGGTTTCAATAAAGTGAGCCAGTTCCTCATAGGAATCCTGGTCATCGATACCGATACGGCACTTTACGGTAACCGGCAGCCGGGTAGCTTGCTGCATGGCATCAATACAATCGGCCACTAGCTGAGGGTGCGCCATCAAGCAGGCCCCGAATGCGCCGTCACGAACCCGGTCACTGGGGCAGCCGATATTAAGATTGATCTCATCATAACCCCAACCCTCTGCGATTCTGCAGCATTCGGCCAGATGTTGCGGATTGCTGCCACCCAGTTGCAGGGCAAGGGGGTGTTCGCAGGCATCAAAATCCAGCAAATAGTGTTTATCCCCATTTAAGAGAGCGCCAGTGGTGACCATCTCTGTATACAAAAGGGTTCGCTTGCTGATCAAGCGTAACAGATACCGACAGTGCCTATCGGTATACTCCATCATGGGGGCGATACTCAGTTTTCTGGATGACAGGGTGCTATCAATATCGTTAGGTCGTGGTATATTCATCGAGTGGTCTTGCTCATTGAAAATTGAATTAAGTATGACTCTATGCTAGAAACGTGATGTTAAGTGGCGGGCTATTATAAGGAAAAAGGGGTGCTGTTTGCTATTGTGGGTTATCGAAAAATAGTAAGCGAGCGCATCGGCTTGAGTAGATGTTCAATTGAACCCAGTTTTTATGGTATGGGAGTAACAGGGTTCTCCTATCAAGGTTTTGTAATCTCCTGGTTTAGGCAGACCGGAGCATAAGGGGAAATTTATGTCGGAAACTTACCAATCTGTTCGTGATTCTTTTGTATGGGATAGACCGGAGCATTTTAATTTTGCACACGATGTGATCGACCAGTGGGCTGAACAATCACCGGCTAAACAGGCGATGCTCTGGGTAGATGATACTGGCAGGGAGATCAGTTATAGTTTTTCCGATATCAGCCGGGCCTCAAAGCGAGTGGCAAATATGCTCACCGATGCAGGCGTGCGGAAGGGAGATCGGGTGATTATCATTTTGGGTCGCGAGATCGCCTGGTGGGAAGTTTTAACAGCCTGCCTGCGTATGGGTGCGGTGGCTTCACCGGGAACCACACAACTGTCGGCTAAGGATATGGCTTATCGGATCAACGCGGCGCAGGCGACCTGTGTGATCACTGATGTGAGCGGTGCGCAGAGGGTTGATCAGGTTGCTGCGGAGTGCGAAACCCTTAAAATCAAGGTTCAGGTCGGTGGTTCTCGTGAGGGTTGGATTGATTACCTCTCCAGCAGAGATGAGTGCTCTGATAACTTCCCAAGGGTCAATACCCGTGCCACTGAAGATGCGCTTTGCTATTTTACCTCCGGGACCACAGGTTATCCCAAGATGTGTATCCACAATCATCTTTATGGATTGGGTCATCGTGTTACCGGCCAATACTGGCTGGATCTAAAAGAGGATGACCTGCATTGGAATCTGAGCGATACGGGTTGGGCAAAGGCGGCCTGGAGCAGTTATTTCGGGCCCTGGAACTGCGGGGCAGCACTTTTTGTCCATCATGCTGCAGAGTTTGACCCGGTGCGCAGTTTAGAGTTGTTGGCAACCTATCCAATCACCACTTTTTGTGGTGCTCCAACCATCTATCGGATGTTTGTGTTGCAGGACCTGAGCCAATATGATTTTGCACCCCTGCGTCATTGTGTCGGTGCTGGGGAGCCGCTAAACCCCGAGGTGATTGAAGTTTGGCGCAGGGCTACCGGGTTGATCATCAGAGATGGTTACGGACAAACAGAAACCGGGATTCTGTGTGGCAGCTTCCCCAGTATTGAGCCACGTTTTGGCTCCATGGGGAAACCAGCACCGGGTATCGATCTGGCGATCATTGATAATGCCGGTAATATTTTGCCCGCAGACACTGAAGGTGATGTTGCAGTACGGATTATACCTGAACCACCAGTGGGCCTTTTTAAGGAGTATAAAAACCAACCGGAGAAGACGGCAGAGAGTTTTCGGGGCGAATGGTATATCACTGGTGACCGGGCTACGGTAGATGATGATGGCTATTTCTGGTTTGTCAGTCGTGCTGATGATGTGATTTTATCAGCCGGTTACCGTATCGGTCCCTTCGAGGTGGAGAGCGCCCTGATTGAACATCCTGCAGTAGCGGAGTCGGCTGTGGTATCAAGCCCGGATGCCAAGCGGGGCGAAATAGTAAAAGCCTTTGTAGCATTGGCACCAGGTTTTGAGGGTAGCGATGCTTTGGCTGAAGAGTTACAAAATCATGTAAAGAGGGTGACGGCACCCTACAAATACCCACGTAAAATTGAATTTTCTAAAGAGTTACCCAAGACTGTGAGTGGTAAGATTCGTCGGATTGAACTACGTGATCGTGAATGGGGCCGAAATTAATGCGGAGACTAATATAAGATGATGAATCAAAACCAGAAAAGTTATCGTCATGGCCAATCATTAGAGCCATTATTATACGAAACTATTGGAAACCTTTTTGACCAGACGGTTTCTCGCTTTCCCGACCGGGAGGCGTTGGTGGTAAGGCACCAGGATATACGCTGGAGCTACACTCAATACCAGGCTGAAATAGAGCGCCTTGCCAGGGGCTTGCTAGCGCTAGGTGTTAAACCAGGAGATCGAGTGGGTATCTGGGCACCCAACTGCTTTGAATGGTGTTTGACTCAGTTTGCCACTGCTAAAATTGGTGCTATTCTGGTTTGCATCAATCCAGCCTACCGGTTATATGAACTTGAATATGCTCTGAATAAGGTGCAGTGCAAAGTTATCATAAGTGCTGAGTCCTTCAAATCAAGCCATTATCTTAAGATGTTGCAGGAACTGGCTCCAGAGCTTGTCGATTGCGAGCCGGGTGTTCTGCAATCAGCAAAGCTGCCTGATCTTAAAATAGTGATCCGTTTGGGGGATGAGCCCACAGCGGGTATGCTGAATTTTACAGCGGTTTGTGAGATGGGTGGAGATGTTGAATCCAGGCAGCTGGAGGCGTTGAAAGATCAGCTGCAACCTGATGATCCGATTAACATCCAGTTTACCAGCGGTACTACGGGTAGTCCCAAAGGCGCGACACTCACCCACGTCAATATTCTTAATAATGGCAATATAGTCGGGGATGGCATGCACTTGACCGAACAGGACCGGCTCTGCGTACCGGTTCCTCTGTATCATTGTTTTGGTATGGTGGCAGGTAACCTGGCCTGTATCGCTCACGGTTCGACGATGGTTCTGCCTGACGAGGCCTTTGACCCGTTGAGCACCCTGCAGGCTGTTGAAGATGAGCGTTGTACCGCCCTGCATGGGGTGCCCACCATGTTTATAGCGGAGCTGGATTGCCCTCAGTTTGCGGATTTTGACCTTAGTTCACTGCGTACCGGGATTATGGCGGGGGCTCCCTGTCCGGTTGAAGTGATGCGTAAAGTGCTGGATCGGATGCATATGAGTGAGGTATTGATCGCCTATGGCCAAACTGAGCTTAGCCCTGTCTGCCATATGACTGCTGCCGATGATCCTGTTGATAAACGGGTGGCTACAGTGGGCAAGCCGGGGCCGCATCTGGAAGTTAAAATTCTTGATGAAAATGGCAGAGTAACCCCCATCGGGGGGCGCGGTGAAATCTGCACCCGGGGTTATTCGGTAATGCAGGGTTACTGGGATGATCCAGAGCGAACCACAGAAACCATTGACCAGGCAGGTTGGTTGCATTCGGGTGATCTTGGAGTGATGGATGAAGAGGGTTATGTTCAGATAGTAGGCCGTATCAAGGACCTGATTATTCGAGGCGGAGAGAATGTTTATCCGCGTGAAGTGGAGGAGTTTTTATATACTCATCCGGCTATTCAAGATGTGGAGGTATTTGGTGTGCCCGACAGCAAATATGGAGAGCAGATCTGTGCCTGGATACAGTTAAAAGAGGGGCAGAGCTTAACCGAAGAGGCGCTCAAGACCTATTGCCGGGGACAGATCACCCATTTTAAAATCCCCCACTATGTGCGCTTTGTCGAAACATATCCCATGACAGTGACCGGCAAGATCCAGAAATTCAAGATGAGCGAAATCATGGATCAGGAACTAAACACAAACCCTGTGTAGTGGTAGAAGACACAGTCTGATCACTGGGCTTCGTAATATCAATTTTTCGAGGCCCAGCTAACCGGTATTAGAAAGGTGAAAGCGCATGAACGACTCTCTGCTTGAAACAGCTAATACTGCACTTCTAGTGATTGACGTGCAGGGTAAGTTGGCAACACTCATGCATGATCGGGAATCTTATTTAACAAATCTGAAAATAATGATTCGCAGTGCCAAAATTCTTGGTTTGCCTATCCTTTGGGCGGAGCAGTTACCTGATAAATTGGGAGCAACGCTACCGGAAATATCAGAGCTGCTGGCTCCGGCCAGCCCTGTGATTAAATCCACCTTTAGTTGTTCTGGGAGTGCTGAATTTAACACTGCTCTTGCAGCGATTGGTCGAGATACACTCCTGGTCACTGGTATCGAAACCCACATCTGCGTTTATCAGACCGTGCTTGATCTGCTAAAAAAAGGTCTCAATGCACAGGTGGTGTGCGATGCTGTATCTTCCCGGTATGAATACAACAAACAGTTGGGCCTGAAAAAAATGGAGCAGGCGGGCGCGCAGATTACCAGCACGGAAACCTGTCTGTTCGAACTAATGAAGCAAACCGGCACCCCGGAATTTAAACAGATCACCACTCTACTCAAGTAAATTGATGAGGGTTAGTTATAATGTCTGATACACCTGCACCAACCATGCCCTCAGCCACCGCCGTTGTTTTAAGGAACGGTAGTGATGGCATTGAAACTCTGCTGATTCAGCGTAACGAAAACATGTCAGTCTATGCTGGCTCCTGGGTCTTTCCCGGTGGCAGAATTGATGAAGCCGATTATAAAGGGTTAGATGGCAGTGACCCGCTGGCCGTCGCCAGAAACACAGCTATTCGTGAAACCCTTGAAGAGACGGGTTTGGCGTTAGCAACAGGTAGTATGCTGGCTTTTTCGCACTGGACAACACCTGAAACTATTCCTAAACGATTTGCCACCTGGTTTTTTCTTGCCCAAATAGAGGGTGATGCTCAAGTTAGACTGGATGCCTCTGAATCACAGAATTTTGGCTGGTTCTCACCCGGTACAGCGCTCAATGAGCAGAAGGCAGGCAGGCTGCAGATGGCGGTTGCGACTGTGGTGACTCTCCATCAAATAGCACAATATCGCTCCTGTATTGAGCTGGAGCTGTATTGCCATCAAGCTGATTTAATGTATTTTACGCCGCGCCCTGTAAAGCATCTGGAGGAGCAGTATCTGCTATTAAATGATGATGCTGGGTATGAGACGTGGGATATTCGGGCAAGCGGGAGGCTGCATCGGGTTATCCGCTGTGATAATCGCTTGAATTATATAGATAGTGTGCAGGATTGATTCAGAGTCAGGTAATTTATTGCTCCTATAAGAGCAATAGATAAAAACAGTAGAGAGAGGTTATGTTTTGCTGAAATATCAAACGCTTGCCAATGGTATTACCTGTATTGATGCACAACTTTTTGGGCCGAACCTAACCTGCTTCTATCTGATTGAGTCCGCTGGTGAACTGGCTTTTATCGAAACCGGGCCGGCTAATGCCGCACCTATAGCGATCGACCTGCTAAAGGACATGGGTTATCAGCCAGAACAGGTGCGCTATATCATCCCTACCCATGTGCATCTGGATCATGCTGGTGCAGCAGGCATATTGCATAAGCTGTGCCCTAATGCGTGTCTGGTCACGCATCCACGAGGTGCTAGACATCTGATCGACCCATCCCGTTTGTGGGCTGGTGCAGAAGCGGTCTACGGTCGAGATAAAATGCTTAAAACCTTTGGTCAGATAGAGCCTGCGGACCGGTCACGGGTTGTTGTCGCAAATGATGGAGATTCATTTAAGCTGGGAGATCGTGCTCTGGAAATTCGTTATACCCCTGGGCACGCCGAGCACCATATTTGTATTTGGGATGAACAGAGCAAAGGCTGGTTCAGCGGAGATACCTTTGGTTTTGGTTATAGGGTTTTAAATAATGAACAGTTTCCCTTTTTGATTCCTCCTACCTCTCCAGTACAGTTCAACCCTCAACAGTATGTTGCGTCCATTGAGTTGCTGCTCAGTTACAATCCGGGGTGCATCTATCTCACCCATTATGGTCTAATAAACCACGCAGTGGAGGCTTCAAAAGGGCTTGTTGGGTTAATTAACAGCTATTGTGAGATTGCTCGGTTAACCGATTCGGGTGAAAACCAGGTTGCCAGCATCAGTGACGCGATCACCAATTTTACCCTGGATAAACTGGCTGCTTATGGTTCGCCATCGACACGGAAGCTTGCTCAGTCATTGATTGTCGACACGATGGAAATTGCAGCCCAAGGCCTTGTGGTATGGCTTCATCAGGATCAATAACAGAATAATTCAACTTCATCTCAGAGGGTGTCCCTATGTTTAAAGCGCTGGTCGTAGATCAGGTAGAAAAAAAGTCTAAATGGTCCTTCGAGCAATGGTCTCAGGACCAGTTAGCCGACAAACCTGTGTTGGTGGAGGTGGATTACTCCAGCCTTAATTTTAAAGATGGGTTGGCGGTAACTGGCAGGGGTAAAATTCTGCACTCTTTTCCGATGATTCCCGGTATTGACCTGGCAGGAAGAGTCGTCGAATCTACAGTTGAAGAATTTAATCCCGGTGATCGGGTGGTACTAAATGGTGGGGGTATTGGCGAGGATTATCATGGAGGCTATGCTCAATTTGCCAGAGTTGATGCACAGTACCTGGTCAAACTCCCCGAAAATGTCAGTACCCAGGGTTCCATGGCCATTGGCACTGCAGGATTTACAGCTATGCTGGCGGTGCTGGATCTGGAGGACGCAGGAGTTACCCCGGATAAGGGAGTTGTCGCCGTTTCTGGAGCTGCTGGGGGTGTAGGCAGTGTCGCGATCGCTATACTCTCAAGGCTAGGCTATCAAGTGGCTGCCATTACCGGCAGAACCCATGAGCAGGACTATCTGTTCAACCTGGGTGCCTCAGAAATTGTGCCAAGGGCGGAGATGACGGTTGATTCATATCCACTGGAAAAACAGCGCTGGGCTGGAGCTGTCGATAATACGGGCGATAAGATTTTGACCCGTTTGCTCTCTCAAACGCAGTATGGTGGAGCTGTGGCCAGCTGTGGGCTGGCAGCAAGCCATAAACTGGATGGTAGTGTTATGCCCTTTATTTTACGGGGGGTCAAACTGTTGGGTATCAACTCTACATTTTCGCCCAGAGCTCGCCGTCTCCAGGCTTGGGAGAGGCTGGCGGTTCTCTTTGACGAGGCTTTTTGGGAAGAGATCAGCCAGGTTATTAGTCTGGACCAGGTGCCGGAATATGCGGATAAAATCCTCGCTGGAAAGATTCGGGGAAGAACAGTGGTGCAGATCAAATAATACTGATCAGCATAGCATGGTAGGCGCAAACTACATTTTGATGAGAGGAGACCTTTGCACAAGAGGAATATTTTATTCGCCTGAATTTAGTGCTAAGAACTCTTTCACCGCCAGCATAAAAAGATCAAATTGATCATGGTGTACCCAATGTGCAGCTCCCGGTACATTGAGCACCCTGACATTACTGAAATATTTAGCCCGGCCATCTACCGCAGGATCGGACGCCCAGCTGTCCTCTCCTCTTACCAGCATGACCGGGCAGTTAATATTGCGCCACAGCTGCCGCGTATCTTCGGCGGTCATATCAAAGGGGTGGTAGATACTTAGCTGGGGGTCAAATTTCCAGCGATACTGGCCATCATCACCCCTGCGGCTACCATGAATGGCCAGGTGCCTCGCATGCTCCGTAGAGAGGTGGCTGTTCGCTTGCTGCATTCTGGCAACTGCTTGCTCCTGGGTTTGATAGCTGCGCCCTCTTTTTTCGGTTTGCCGATCGACCTGTTCAGCCCAGTCGCGAAACCACTGAACGGCACCTATGCTCTGTTCTTGTTTTAATCTTTTCGGAGATGGACCCACCCCCTCAATGGCAACCAGTCGTTGCACTTTTTCTGGATAAACCCCGGTATATTTAAGGCTGATAGCAGCTCCCAAAGAGTGACCGATAATCGTCAGAGCCTCGAGTTTCAGGTGGTTGACCAGTTGTCTCAGGTCATAAACATGTTCTACCACTGAATAACTGTTGCCGCTGGCCCAGTCAGAGTCGCCATGGCCGCGCAGGTCCACGGCGATAATATGGAAATGGTGGCTTAACTCGCGTGCTACCCAGTCCCAGTTGCGGCAATGGTCTTTCTGACCATGAACCAGCAACAGGCAGGGCGCGCCCGGGTTGACCCACTCTACATAGTGTAGTTTGAGGCCATTGGATTCATACCAGCCTGATTGTGGTCTATGCATTGTTGATCCTGATATCAATAAAACTCAAGTTTAACCTCCCAGTTGAGCACAGGTACAGCCTGTTCTGCAGCGCTTTCACCCATAGAGTGAAACAGAAAGAGTTATCTTTTCCTGGCTAGAGGTGTGTTGATGATCGCGGCCAGCTCAACGGCCTGGTAGGCTGCATTGATGCGTTCAGGACTGATTTCACCATAGAGCGTTGAACGATGCTTTGGGATGCGGTTGATCGACCTGATCAAACTGTCCATCTCCTGCGGGGTTTTCTCCTGACCATGATCCGCTCCAGCTGCCTGGGTGATGCTCTCATTCATCAGGGTTCCGCCCAGATCATTGGCTCCAGCCTTTAATGTCAAGCTGGCACCCTGATCACCAAGTTTCACCCAGGAGGTCTGGATATTGTCTATTTTTCGGTATAGTACCAGCCGCGAAACCGCGTGCATCAGCAGGGTTTCACGGAAAGTGGGGCCCTTGCGCGCCCGTCCCTTTAAGTACAGAGGGGAGGTCATAGGCACAAAGGGTAGCGGTACCAGTTCAGTAAATCCTCCAGTATGGGTTTGAAGATCACGAATTTTTAGCAGATGCCGTGCCCAGTGTTGAAGTTGCTCCACATGGCCAAACATAATGGTGGCGGTGGTCTTAAGGCCTACTTGATGAGCTGTTTTTACCACCTCAAGCCACTGTGTTGTGCTGATCTTGTCCTGACAGATAATGGCCCGTACCTCATCATCAAGAATCTCGGCAGCGGTGCCTGGCAGGCTTTGTAAGCCTTCGCTATTTAATTGAACCAGAAAGGCTTTAATGGAGATCCCCAGTGTTTTTGCTCCCTGCCAAACCTCCAGCGGCGAGAAGGCATGGATATGCATTTTGGGGGTAGTACTGCCAACTGTTTTGAGAAGGTCTAGATAGGTTTGGCCATTATAATCGGGATGAATACCCCCCTGCATACACACCTCATTACTACCACGTTCCCAGGCTTCCTGAGTACGACGGCTAATCTCCTCTTTGCTCAGGTCATAGGGCCTGCCACGCAGATTTTCACTGGTTTTT
The DNA here is from genome assembly GCA_964473915.1 of uncultured Pseudomonadales bacterium. Taxonomy (GTDB): domain Bacteria; phylum Pseudomonadota; class Gammaproteobacteria; order Pseudomonadales; family IMCC2047; genus CAYYRK01. Next base: position 3,717 of record CAYYRK010000034.1, on the reverse strand, counting down.
CCTTTAGCGAAAGCGCAGAACTGGCATTTGAAATAGCAGACATTGGTGTAATTGATATTACGGTTTACTACATAGGTGACACTATCTCCGCAGCGTTGCTGGCGCAGGCTGTCAGCCTGCTGGCACAGGTATCCCAGTTCTGGGCCTCTTGCTTGAAAAAGACGCTCCACCTTTTGCTCTGTCAGGGTTTTTCCCTCTTTGACCCACGCAACAATAGCGCGAAGCTCAGGCGAAACCTGCTGCTCGTTTATCTTGCCCTCAATACAATCAATTTCCGTTCTTGCGGGCGCAATATTCTGCCCCGCCACCCAGAGGTCTGTGCGGGGGTATCCCTCGGTGTCGACCATCCGTATCACAGTCGTCTGCAATGCCGGATCGAGCCAGGTGCTACTCTCAATGGCATATTTTGGGTAGATGGCCAGCCGCTCCTGCAGATGCTTGCCGGCAAGTTCAGTTTGGTGTGCGAGTTTGTTCAGGTGTGGCCAGGGTGCTTCTGGATTGACATAGTCCGGGGTCAGGGGAGAGACGCCACCCCAGTCATTGATCCCGGCATTTATCAGTTGTGGCAATAATCCTGGGCTTAAATTGGGTGGTGCCTGGATGCTCATTTGCGGCCCAAAAATAAGGCGGGCCACAGCGATGCTCCAGAGCAGTTCATTGAGATCTGGCTCAGGGGCCGTGGCCATACGTGTGCCCGGTTTGGCTCGGAAATTTTGAATAATAATTTCCTGAATATGACCATGCTCTAGATGCAGTTGCCGCAGCGCCAGCAATGCTTCAATACGCTCTTTACGGTTTTCACCAATACCGATCAGAATTCCGGAGGTAAAGGGTACTTGTTGTTGCCCGGCCAGGCGAATGGTTTCCAGGCGCCGTTGGGGGTCTTTGTCGGGCGATCCGTGGTGGGGCATGCCTCTTTCACCGAGGCGGCTGGAGGCTGACTCCAGCATCATCCCCATGGATGCCGAGACCGAACGTAGCTGTTTGATCTCAGCCAAACTCATGCATCCAGCATTAATGTGGGGTAGTAGCCCCGTTTCTTTTAGGACGACACCAGCAACATGAGATAAGTAGTCAAGAGTAGATTCGAAGCCGAGTTTTGCCAATGCGTTACGGGCTGCCGGATAACGATCTTCCGGCCTCTCTCCCAGAGTAAATAGCACCTCTTTGCAGCCATGGGCGGCCCCCTGCCTAACTGTTTCGAGTATTTCGTCTATCAGCAGATAGGGCGTGCTCAGTTGCCTGGGCGACCGGGCAAAGGTGCAGTAATGGCAGACGTTTCGACATAACGGGGTCAACGGAATAAAAACTTTGCGCGAGTATGTGATTAGATTGCGGAAACCCCTGTCGCGCAGATTTTGTGCACGGATTGTCAATGATGGTGTGTCAGTTACCGTGGCCAGCGCCAGTGCATCATGCCTGGATAAGAGTGGCTCTGCAGTTGAAGATTTGCTGAAGACACCGTTTGCGCTGAGTTTTTGTGAAAAGTGTTGGGGCATGCTGGGGTTTATCTGGTTTTACTGTGCAGTTTTTAGTTTATTCCGGCTCTGGGGGCAAAGGCCAGATGCAGGAGGGTGTTTTTGGGTTATCACTGCCGTTGATGAACAGTTTTATGTTGGCGGCTCATTGAGCTGGTTGGCGCTTCTCTCCGTAATACAGTCCTCTCCGTCGGCCTCAAAATCGCGGCAAATCAGTGGACGCTGTTGATAAATTGTACATCTCATGGTGCTTCTGTCCAGCGCTGAACACCAGCCATCACTCAGTCGCGCCATTGTCATTCCGCCCCACCTGTCAAACTCAATAAACCGATTCGGTACCCCAGTATCAGTGATGAGCATAACCTCCAGACGGCAGCAGCAGGCCGTACAGCTTGAGCAGACTATCTCCGCGTCAGGTAGGGTTGTAACTTCGATGAGCTATCACTCGTTTAATTAAATATTGGGGTTACAAAAAAAGGGCAAAACCCTCGGAGTTTGCCCTTTTAGGCTTCAACCCCCCATAACTCAAAGACAAAGGGCTTAAAGCTGACCTAATACGTTTCCGTTTTAGATCATATTGCGTTCCAGCTATTATATTAGATCGCTACGACATTCTCTGCCTGAGGGCCTTTCTGACCCTGAGTCACAGTAAAACCGACCTTTTGTCCTTCCGTCAGAGTTTTAAAACCCTGACCGGTAATGGCGCTGTAGTGGACAAACACATCTGGGCCTGATTCCTGCTCGATAAAGCCAAACCCTTTGGATTCGTTGAACCATTTAACGGTACCTGTAGTGTCAGCCATAATGATATCCTATTAAATCAAGAGTAATTTAGGCCATTTTGCAAGGCCGTTTTGCCAGAAGCGTTGCGATTACTTATGGGAAACAGGACGAGGTACAAAACGCGGGACATCGAAAATGTGCGCATAAATATAGGGCGTACTTTCAAGCTCCCTGCATTATACTTAGCTTGGGGTCTTGGTCAACTACAATTTTCTGCCGTGTAGGGAGCAATAAATTATCCAGTCCTGATTAAAAGTTCAATGGGCTGATTCGGTCTGTGTGACTGAGGGTTAGGGTTGTTTCGGTAAAGTTTACCTTCTACGATGGGCACCATTAACTTGGTAGAAAAAAGAGGTTAGGATAAGATTTTTGCACGAAGTGCAAGGGATAGGTTTTTAATCATCTATCGGTTTAGCCTGCCCCTTTCTGGGTTACTCGTGGCAGGGTTTTGATTTGTCGGCAATTTCGCTAGAATTGTACTGCCTCTGGCAGCTTGCGCTAAGAAAATCAAATGGAACACTGGCTATTAAATTTACTAAAAATGGAGAATTCAGTGCGATTTCTACTCATTATCAGCCTTCTTTTTGTGGCATCGTGCGGTAACAACCCGACCACGAACGCACACACTACTTTTGACTATATGCTCGCACTGGAGGCTGACGAAAAAAAACTACTGAAAAAGGTGGTTATTGCTACCGTTAACTATTCCAAGCGAAGCCCGAGCTATCTGCGAAACCGGGGGTATAAGACTGATAAACGGGTCGTAGGGTATCTTAAGGAAAACGGCTTTGAGGTATTGTCCGGCAATCAGTTTGATACAGTTTGGTCTCGGGGCATTGAGGTCTATGGAGACTATGACGACCCCTATTCTGCAAAATTTCGGCGTGACCGATTCGAATCCATTCTTGCTGATTCGCTCAAAGTCTTGAAGCAGGAGCATGGAGTCGATGCAGTCATCTTTACTGACCTGATGCCAAGAACGGTCACCTTCACCTCTAATACCCCCCATGTCACAGCTTGGGATGGTGTAAAAAGGCGTCTCCAGGTAAGGGGTGACAAAAGGATCCCAAGGAGCTTTAGCTGGGCTCATCCATTTCATGCAGTCTCTGTGAACATCACAATTTTTCATGCCGACAACAGGCTGGTATTTAGTAGTGTGGGTGGTATAGAGGTGATTGATAATTTGGATATGAGGTCTGGAAGTCCCAAAGTCAAACGAAACAAGAGTATCCTGAGTGACCAGGATCTGCTTATGGAGGGTGTTGCTCTGGCCTTCCACCCATTTATTACAATGCACGATTATCCCGCCAGTAGATGATTTAGGCTGGTAGAGTAGGGCGCTATTAATCTGGGTTTATCTAATCACGAGTCCGCGCTTATCTTTTGAGCAATAGTTTTAATGAGACCTTTGCACGGGAGATGATTTTGGTTCCAGGCAAGGCAAAAATGCGCGCAA
>CAYYRK010000033.1:14410-18205 GCA_964473915.1 uncultured Pseudomonadales bacterium | reverse complement strand
CTTATATGACAGGCTCAGAACTGGTTATTGATGGTGGCTATACCGCGACCTGAGATTAAGGAGGCGAGCTTGTGTCCTCCATGAAATATTCTGGTCAGAAGAGAGACTCTATTTTCCTAAATAGAGTCCTACTCTAACTGCCCTTAAGCGAAACCAGTTTTGCTACCAAAGCTTGGGTTATAAAAAGACCAATAACACAGGTCCCGCCAATGAAACTCCTGTTGCTCCGATCCGTTATTGGATTATTAAGTCTATTTTCTATAAGTACAGCACGAAGCCTGGGTTCCGCAATTGGAAGTCTGATGTACCGTATGAATACGCGCATGGTGGCTACTGCTCGAGTCAATTTGGCGCTATGCCTTCCTGATAAAAATCAACATCAGCATGAACTGTTGGTGAAACGATGCATGCAGGAAACCGGGAAAAATATTACCGAAGCCGGTATCAGTTGGAGCTGGCCCCTAACAAAGACAAGCAAACTTATCACCCAGGTTCATAATGAACAGCTGTTCGACAAAGCCCTGCAAGCAGAAAAAGGCGTTGTACTAACCATCCTGCATCACGGCAACTGGGAGATAATGAATCACTACCTTTATCGCAAGAACGTGCCATTTTCCGCGCTCTACAAACCACCCAAAGGCAAGGGATTGGACCGCTGGGTCACCAAAAATCGGGAAAAATCTGGTCTATCACTTTTTCCTACGGGGCGGGCGGGTGCTCAAGCACTAAACAGGACCATTGAAAAGGGGGGCGTAGTCATTTTTGCTCCAGATCAAACACCGGGTTCCAAAAGTGGAGTATTTGCTCCTTTTTTTGGTATTCAGGCACTCACTGGAACATTCACTCAACGATTATTACAACAAAACCCGGAGGCGACCGCCCTATGCACTTGCGTACTGCGAACCCAGCAGGGTTTCGAAGTATATTTTAAAGAGATGGATCAGGAAATTTATAATAGCGACCCATTAAAGTCTGCTGCTGCGCTAAATCGCAGTATCGAACCCCTCATTCTCATGCGGACTGAACAATATCAGTGGGGGTACAAGCGTTTCAAAAAACGCCCGGACGGAGACAGCAAGTTATATTAAATCAACCGAGATTCCAGCTTAACACTCCATGAACCTAGATTCCTCAGTAAACACACACTCTAGCCTGTCCAACTGAGGATTCTAGGATGAAAGAACACAAAAACCCGGCTTTAAATTCGAGCCGATCATTTTACGAGGAGAAAACGGTGAAGCTACGATACCTTAAAAAGCAGGCTTTGATATTGCTATCCCTGACACTATGCGGCGCTGGAGTTAGCATGGCTCTATATGCTGACCCAAGATCAGAACCGGGGGCATCCCAAAAGGAAAGAATCGATCAAATGCATCACAAACTGCATCGTGATCAAGCACCCTTTAAAGCCAAGGAAGCACAAGCACTGAAAGAACTCAACGAAATGACCATTCGAGGGGGTATCAGGATTAAAGAGGTAGACGCAAAGATTGCTGTACTAATGGCAGCAAAAACACAAATTATGCGCCTTCGGTATGGTCACCTGATCGAGATGCGGGCAATTCTTACCGATGATCAAAAAGTGGGCTATGACAGGGGGATATTGAATCGTTCTGCTATAAAATAATCTGATGATGAACCGCTATAACCCATGACTAATCATCTTTCTAAACAGGGTTTTTCGTGTTATACCCAGAGCCGTTGCCGTTTTACTCCTGTTGCCCTTGTGGCTGGAAAGGCTATCTTTAATTATCGCCTTTTCAAGATGGTGAACTTGCTCACGCAGAGATTGATCTCTTCTGACGACCGGTGCTTCACCTGACTCCACTGAAGCCTGGTTATGCCCCAGCAGGATAAAATCCAGATTTTTTTCTGCAATATAACGTTGTATCGTATTTCTAAGCTCTCTTACATTACCCTTCCAGGGGTAATCGACAAGAGACTCCATCATTACACCGGAAATTGTTGGGACCTCATCTCCACTTTTGTAGAGTGATAGAAAATGCTCAACAAGCAGGGGGATATCTTCTCGATGCGTACGCAATGGCGGCAGACTAATCGGGATAATATGTATCCGATAATAGAAATCTTGCCGGATCATGCCCTTTCTCAAGCACTCCTCCAAATCTCTGTTTGTAGCTGCAACTATCCGGAAATCAGAGTTCACCTGAAGATTTCCACCAACAGGAATAAACCCTCCGCCGTCTAATGCACGGAGCAGTTTGGCCTGCAAATTCAAGTTGAGTTCAGCAACCTCATCGAGAAAAAGTGTTCCGCCGTCGGCTTGCTTCAGATATCCCAACCTATCCGAAGTTGCGCCGGTGAAGGCTCCTTTTTTGTGACCAAAAAACTCACTTTCAAGCAGATTTTCGGGTATGGCAGCACAATTTACCGTAACAAAATTTTTGTCGTTTCGGTCACTGTTCTGATGAATTGCGCTGGCAACAAGTTCCTTCCCAGTGCCCGACTCACCTGTGACAATAACACTGGCACTAACCCGTGCTGCATTAAGGATCGACTCGTAAACTGCCTGCATCAAAGCGCTTTTACCAATAATCTCACCAAAACGGTATCTTTCGTTGATAGAGGATCGCAAGCTTATATTTTCTCGTCTAAGGCGCTCCGCCTCCTCCTCAACCGCTAATATCCGCAGCTTGGCCTCGGTAATATCTCTTACCATTAAAAAAACGGTTCGTTCACCTTGCCACTGAACAACCGTCCCCCTCCCACTAACCCAGATCACATCACCATTTTTAGTCAGCGCACGAATATGAAAATCCCTTTTTTCGCATAACCCCTTTTCCAGAGAAGCATATAGCTCCATAAAATCCGCGAGATCTATTTCCGCCACCACATCTGTCAACTTAACGGTTCTCAATTGATCAAAGTTTTTATACCCGAGTATTGAGATAAATACATGGTTCGCAAAAATCGACTGATAATTACGGAGAAGAACAACACCTTCAGGCATATTTTCCGCAAAAAGTGTATAAAGCATGACGCTCTCTTGCAGAGATGACTCGGCCTCTTTGAACTTGCTAATGTCCAACCCAATACCAAGGAGGTATCGTCTTTCCCCTATATTAGTTATAACGCCTGTAAAGAAATAGGGGGTATGGCTCCCGCCTTTTCCAACCACCCTTATCTCGGCTGCAGTTTCTCCCGTCACAAAACCTCTATCAATAACTGCCTTCAAAGTCTCTCTGTCCTCTTCGATGATCAAATCGAAGAGATCGATCTCTGAGATCTCTTTTTCAGAAATACCCATAACGCCCTGTGTATTATTGCTCCAGCGCAGCACCTTACGAGTATCGTCTATGAGGTAAAAAATCCCAGGTAAACTACTAATCAACGTTTCGAAAAACTTGTTTCTTTGGTTGCAGGCAAACACCTCTTCCGGGGGGCAGGCACTGTCTATATTGGTAGATTTCAACAATGATGTACTAATATTTAATCTGTTCGTATCAATGCTCATATTATTCCCCAGTCACAACCCTTTCTCTTAAGGAAGGTTTAAATTTGATGAGCCTCTTTTCATGCTGAACCATACCTTAGAGCCACCGCTTACTGTGAAATAGCTACCCGCAAACCACAGCAACTAAACACACCTGATTATAACACAAAGGACCAAACGGACGCCCAGCGCAGCTTTGTCCAATATGAAATGGGTCTGGAGCGGGAAGCAGGATCGACGAGAAGGGAAAACAGCGCAAGATTTACCGCTACGAGAATATGATGATGCCCTACGACAAGCTCAAATCACTGCCCAATGCCAAAGATTATTTGAAACCTGGC
>CAYYRK010000033.1:1227-14310 GCA_964473915.1 uncultured Pseudomonadales bacterium | reverse complement strand
GCCCTACGACAAGCTCAAATCACTGCCCAATGCCAAAGATTATTTGAAACCTGGCTGATAAAATGCTCTTTAGACTCATTGATGGTTTGGAAAATACTCTCCAGCCACCACAAGCTTATTGATCGATACCACCCATACATAGATATTTGATTTCAAGGTAATCGTCCAGCCCATATTTGGACCCCTCGCGCCCCTGCCCCGATTCTTTGACACCACCAAAAGGGGCCATCTCGTTGGAGACAATACCCTCGTTAATACCCACTATGCCATATTCCAGTGCTTCAGCAACCCGCCAGATTCGCCCAACATCACGCGAATAAAAATAGCTGGCCAAGCCCAACGCAGTATCATTGGCCAGGACAATGGCTTGCTCCTCTGTTTTGAATTTAAACAGGGGTGCTACCGGCCCGAAAATCTCCTCACGAAAAACACGCATATTCTGATTTAGGTTGACCAACACTGTGGGCTCTACAAAGCAACTATTCAGCTCAGGACGGCTACCGCCTGCCACAACCTTTCCACCCTTGAGAAGAGCATCATCGATAAACTCCATCACGTCTCTGGCTGCCTCTTGATTAATCAATGGGCCAATAGTTACATCCTTTTCAGCACCATTGCCCATCTTCAATCCTGCAACCGCAACGATTAATTTTTCTACAAAAGCTTCGTAAATGCTCTCCTGTACCAGTATTCGGTTGGAACAGACACAGGTTTGACCCGCATTGCGAAATTTACTAGCCATTACACCGGCAACGGCTGCGTCCAGGTCTGCATCATCAAAAACGATGAAGGGTGCATTGCCCCCCAACTCCATGGAGGTGCGTTTTACCGTTTGTGCAGATGCGGCCATCAGTTGCTTACCCACCCGCGTAGAACCGGTAAAAGTTAGCTTGCGCACGATCGGATTGGACGTCAGCTCCTGGCCAATCTCTGTGGTCAAGCCTGTTACCATATTGATCACCCCTGCGGGGATGCCTGCACGTTCAGCCAGTTCCGCCATCGCATAGGCTGACAGTGGCGTGGCACTGGCTGGTTTGCAGACCACTGTACAACCTGCCGCCAGTGCCGGGGCAATTTTACGGGTTAACATCGCGTTGGGAAAATTCCAGGGGGTGATACAGGCCACCACACCCACCGGTTGTTTGATACAGAGCAGGCGCTTGTCCTTTGAGGGTTGGGGTATGGTGTCACCGTACACCCGTTTGGCTTCTTCAGCAAACCACTCGATATAGCTTGCACCATAGGCAATTTCAGCTCGAGCTTCCGCCAGTGGTTTGCCCTGTTCAGCCGTCAGAATGATAGCCAAGTCTTCCTGGTGATCTACCAGCAGATTAAACCAGGACCGCAACAACACTGACCGTTCCTTAGCCGTTTTTCTACGCCAGGTAATTTGTGCCATCGCTGCTGCATCTATCGCCCGCCGAGTTTCAACAGCACCACACTTAGCCACTTCAGCAATGGGTTTGTTGGTGGCCGGATTGACGATGGACTGTCTTTCACTGCTGTCCGCCTCAACCCACTGGCCATTGATATAGGCACAGGTTTTTAATAAATCCGCATCCTCTAACTGCCTATTTATCATGTTTTCCATCCCGAACCAGGATACCTGCTAAAAGCAGCTTCCCGTGCAAAGGTCTCATATTAGATTATTGGGGTTGCTCTTTATTTGCTTCTTAAAGTACGAGCAACAAACGCTCTCAGGTCAACAAATGTCTCTTCAGATTCCCAGATCGCGCTGATTATGTCTTCAAATTTCTGAATGTTCTGATCCATGGCGTCACGTACAGGCTGACGGGTCTGCCTTTTATTGATTGCGAACAACTCCGGACGAATTGAGGCAAGAGACTCTGCCAATAACAGCGCTTTATCCAGCAACTGTGCAGGTTCTTCAATGCTATCCACTATACCGCGCTGTAACGCTTCATGTGGCGAATAATTTTTTCCATCCTGGGTCACCGCCTCAAAATCGCGGGGGTGAATTTTTGATCTTAAAATCTCCATAGGCACCGGAGGAAAAGGGAGTCCTACATGTAGTTCAGGGACGCCAATCTGCCCTTTACCTGTTGCCATCAGGGTGCGGTCAGAAGCACATGCCAGGATACACCCACCTGCAATAGCATGGCCGTTAACCGCCGTAATAACAGGCTTGGGGCAAAAATAGAGTGTTTCCAGAAGCTCCCTGAATGAAGAGAGAAACTTGCGAACGTATTGAGCGCCACCTTCGAGCATCCGCGGCAGGTCAACACCCGCGCAAAATATCTTTCCGTGACCGGTAAGTATGATGGCTCGAGCCGAAGATGCGGCTGTTTTTCTAATCGTTTCAACCAGCTTCAGGTTAAAATCTAAATTCATGACATTGGCCGAACCATCATTCATACACAGGATCGCAATACCATTTTTATTTTCTATATCAACCATAGTGTTCTCATTAAACCTGAAATTTTCAGTTACATGCTACGTCGATATTGACCACCCACATCAAACAGGGTCTGGGTAATCTGACCGAGCGAGCAGTAACGCACCGCTTCCATCAGTGCTTCAAACCCATTTTCATCATGAATGACCGCCTGCCTGACCGCCTCCAATGCAACAGCTGAATTCTCGCTATTCCTTTCCTGAAACTCTTTCAACCTGCTAATTTGGCTCTGTTTCTCTTCCTCTGTTGAGCGTGCCAATTCGATCTCAATAGCCTCATCTGTTGACTCGTTGAGAAAGGTGTTAACACCGATAATTGGCAGGCTGCCATCGTGCTTTTTGTGCTCATAGAGCATAGACTCTTCCTGAATCCGGCTGCGCTGGTAACCGGTTTCCATAGCGCCCAATACTCCGCCACGTTCGGAGATTCGTTCAAACTCGCACAGCACCGCCTCCTCTACCAGATCGGTCAGCTCATCAATAATGAAAGCGCCCTGGTTGGGGTTTTCATTTTTAGCCAGACCCCATTCACGGTTGATGATCAACTGGATCGCCATAGCGCGTCGAACCGACTCCTCCGTGGGTGTAGTGATCGCTTCGTCATAGGCGTTGGTATGCAGGCTGTTACAGTTATCATAGATGGCGATCAGCGCCTGCAGTGTGGTTCGGATATCATTGAACTGCATCTCCTGGGCGTGCAGTGATCGGCCTGATGTCTGGATATGGTATTTAAGCTTCTGGCTACGTTCGTTGGCACCATATTTAAAGCGCATAGCGGTTGCCCAGATACGCCGGGCAACCCTGCCCATCACGGTGTACTCCGGGTCCATACCATTGGAAAAGAAAAACGACAGGTTGGGCGCAAAATCATCAATGCTCATTCCGCGAGCCAGGTAGTTTTCAACATAGGTAAAGCCATTGGATAACGTATAGGCCAGCTGAGAGACCGGATTAGCACCCGCCTCAGCAATATGGTACCCGGAGATAGAAACAGAGTAGAAGTTGCGAATTTCATGATCGATAAAATACTGCTGAATATCACCCATCATCCGCAAGCTGAACTCTGTGGAGAAAATACAGGTATTTTGCCCCTGGTCCTCCTTTAAAATATCAGCCTGGACGGTGCCTCGCACCTGCCGGAGGGTGTTGGCCTTGAGCTCCTGAAACTCTGAGTCGCTCGGTTCTACGCCCCGCTCCGCCCTGAATTTTTCCAGTTGTTGGTCAATCGCCGCATTTAGGAACATCGCCAGGATGGTCGGTGCCGGGCCATTAATGGTCATCGAGACGGAAGTTTTCGGATCACACAGATCAAAACCATCGTAGAGTACTTTCAGATCATCCAGGGTAGCGATAGAAACCCCGGCATTACCGATTTTACCGTAGATGTCTGGACGCTGATCCGGGTCTGCCCCATAAAGAGTGGCTGAATCAAAGGCGGTCGAAAGCCGTTTGGCATCGCTGTGTTCTGAAAGCGCCTTGAGACGTCGGTTGGTACGAAACGCATCACCCTCCCCGGCAAACATTCTGGCAGGGTCTTCCCCCTCTCGTTTGAAAGGAAATACACCTGCGGTAAAGGGGAACTTACCTGGCAAATTCTCTTTAAGTAGCCATTTAAGCAGCTCCCCATGATCTTCAAAACTGGGCAGTGCAACGCGGCGTATATTGTTGCCAGACAGGGTTTTTGAGGTGAGCTGGGTGCAGATCTCCCTGCCATTGGGCAACCGAGTGACCTGCTGCTCACCCTGATAGGACTGTTTTAACTGCGGCCACTGCTGAAGCAGCTTAAGCGCCTTTGAATCCAGAGACTCTTCACGCTTCAGGATCAGTTCATTAATATCGCCCTGTGCGCCATCTTTACCTGATTCATTCAGCATACGCCGGGTTTCAAGCAGCTGCTGACGCTCCCTGACAAGCTGGGACTGCTCTTTGACCGTATTATGATAATCGCGTACTGTCTCAGCAATCTCCGCAAGATAGCGTTGGCGATGGGGGGGGACAATGATCGATTTTTCCGATGAGGTTTTGATATCAACCCGTTCCAGGCAGTTTTCAAACTCTCTCAGTCCCTTGGTGCGTAAAATTGCCAACAGGCCCTGATAGGCCGCCGTTACTCCGTCATCATTGAATCGGGCCGCAATGGTTCCATATACCGGCATCGACTCAATAGGCTCTAAAAAAGCTTCTCGGTTACGCTGCACCTGCTTGGATACATCCCGATAGGCATCGTCACTGCCCTTTCGGTCAAACTTGTTAATGACCACCTGATCGGCAAAATCAAGCATATCGATCTTTTCCAACTGACTTTGTGCGCCAAACTCCGGTGTCATGACGTACATAGAGGCATCAACATAGGGTACGATTCCAGCATCGCCCTGGCCTATTCCGGGGGTTTCCACAATAATCAGATCAAAGCCCGATAAGCGCGTGGCACTGATGATATCCGTCATTCCCTCAGGCACTTCGGCTACTGATGTGCGCGTGCCAATGGATCGCATATAGATATTGGGATGGTAGATGGCATTCATCCGAATCCGATCCCCCAGCAGCGCGCCACCGGTTTTCTTTCGGGTCGGGTCAATGGCCAGGATGGCAATATTAAGCTGATCGCCGCTATCAAGGCGAAATCGTTGGATCAGTTCATCGGTGAGCGATGACTTACCCGCACCACCGGTCCCGGTAATACCCAGAACGGGTACTTTTCCGGCCACAGCACTGGCTTGCTGACGCACTGCTTGCAGCTGTCCTTCATCCAGTTGACCTCGCTCAATGGCCGTGATGGTTCTGGCTAAAAACAGACGGTCGCCCTTCGCCAGTTGCGCGGCTGTATCTTTAACATCAACTGCTGAATCAGTTGAGCAGCGTTGCAGCATATCATCAATCATCCCCTGCAAGCCCAATTGCTGCCCGGCCTGGGGTGAATAGATCCGTGCGACACCATATGCCTCCAGCTCCTCAATTTCCGCAGGAACAATAACGCCGCCACCACCACCAAAAACCTGAATATGCCCAGCACCGTTTTTACGCAGCTGATCGACGATATACTTAAAATATTCTACATGGCCACCCTGGTAGGAGCTGATGGCGATACCCTGCACATCCTCTTGCAGTGCGGCCTCTACCACCTCCATGACAGACCTATTGTGTGCCAGATGAATAACCTCGACACCCGAGCTTTGAAGAATTCGGCGCATAATATTGATTGAGGCATCGTGACCGTCAAAAAGGCTGGCGGCGGTCACAAAACGTAGCGGAACATCTGCCGATGGAGAGCTGGTAGCAGATTGTTTTTTAGCACTATTATTCATACAGGAAACCCTTGCGTAATGGGCCGATATCAATCTCATTAATTAAATCTTTCACCCGCTTCATTTTCTGTTGTAGAAGCTTAGGGTTAATAGATTAACCAAAAAACTTATCGGGATTGGTATAACTCGGCCTCTGATTTTTATTATCTGATATTACTGATGCCTTAGTTGGCGTTGCAACTCACGCATCCGGAATGTTGTAAGAGGTATTTCATTAAACGTGAACTGTTTCTAATGGCACTGAAGCACAAAACACACGCCCTCACATAGCGTTCTAAACGCCCAATAGCAGGCGCATACTGCGCTTAAGATTAAGATAGAGACTGGTAACCCGCTCTATGTCTTTTGGGTTAACCAACCACTGATAGGCAATACCCACTATGGCAACAGAAAACATCTCGGCAGCCGCTTCAGGATCCATCTTTGGTTCAATAGTTCCCTGCTTAACGGCCAGATTAATCCAGTTCACGACATCTTTACGGCGCCGGTTACGGATGCTTAACATAAAGGGCCTGATCTCGTTTTTAGGCTCGATTGAGTCAAACCACAACATGTAAAAAACACGTGCGTAGTCAGACTCATCCAAACAAAAACGGTAATGTGCATCTACCGATGCCTCAAGCGCTTCAATGCCTACAAGACCCTTTGTCGCCCGTTTGAGTGCCACAAGCCATTTGTTACTGATGGATCGCGCCACAAACTCACATAAACCAGCTTTCGATCCAAACCGATAACCCGCCAGACCGCGGCTGTAGCCGGCCATCTCACCCACCTCTCTTAGGGTGGTTTTCGCCATGCCACGCTCGAGGATCAAACGTATAGCCGCCTCAAACATCAAGCTGTCGGAAAGATCTGTACGTTGCTCCTGAGTTTTTCTTTGCACCTCTGTCACGCTGACTACCACACCTCTACTACTCTGGTTGTGATGAAACTAATCCTAACTTACTTGTTGCCGACAAGCAAGTTAGTGTGAATATCCATTATTATGCAGCACACCGACAACGAAAACCCGCATTATTTTGCGCTCGGCTGATATAATTCCAAAAATGGTTTCATACCGAAAACGGGGCAAACAGTGTTTCCGATAATTCAGAACAATCCCTTCTCTCTCAGAGAGTAGGCCAGGATAAGAGAACATAAAAAAACACTGGGTTAGCAATTATTGCTCCTCACTCCAACTCTCTCCTTGGCAGAGAGATTCTTAACGAGACAGCAGTAATGACCGATAACTACAACCCGCTGACTGTACCCATTCGAAAGGCCGCCACTGTTATTTTGGTGGCACAAACTCCTGACCTGAAAATACTAATAATGCAGCGCAACACGCAAACGGTATTTGGCGGTGGAATGTGGGTATTCCCCGGTGGAGGGCTTGATAGTAATGATGGCTCGAAAGCCATTCACACACTGTGTATAGATGGATCAGACCGATCTGCCAGTGAGCTGCTGGGGTTGCCAGAGGGCGGCCTAAGTTATTACGTCGCAGCTATCCGCGAAACATTTGAGGAATCGGGAATTTTACTGGCATCACATCAAGAAACGCAGCAACTGCTTAACTTGAAAAACCTGCAAATTAAATCTCGATTTATGACTCATAGAGATGAGTTAAACAAACAAAGCCTCTCTTTTAGCGAACTGCTCCACCAGGAAAGCCTGCTTTTGGCCACGCACAAAATGCACTATGTTGCCCGCTGGATCACACCCTGCGGCCCACCACGAAGATTCGACGCACGATTTTTTGTGGCACAGATCCCTGCTGGCCAGTCAGCCACTCATGACAATAACGAACTTATCCGCTCGCAATGGCTGACTCCTCCTGAAATTTTAAGACAACACACCACGGGTAAAGTAGGCCTGATGGAGCCCACATTGCGCATGATAAAAAATCTTTGCCTGTTCCGTAGTGCAGATGAACTGCTGCAATCAGCCGCAGCTACAGATATGTCCTATCATCGTGTCAGGTATAGGTCGAAACACAACCTGCTGGTACCAGGCGAACCAGGTTATGAAGAGGCTGATGAGAATGTTGAACGTGGCTGGATCAGGCTGCGTCCACTGGAGAGTTGAATTTCATCCCCCCTCACCCCAACCCTCTCCCTGAGGGAGAGGGTGTTTACGGCAATTATCCGCCGAAACGCGCTTTAGCTTCGCGCCGACGAGCATGCAGCAGCGGCTCTGTGTAGCCACTCGGTTGCTCCATACCCTTGAGCACTAGATCACAGGCAGCCTGAAAAGCGATACTTTGTTCAAGTTCTGGTGCCATATTTCGGTATAGAGGATCGTTGTCATTCTGCTTGTCAACCACTTCAGCCATCCGTTTCATGGTTGCTATCACCTGATCTTGCGTGCAGATACCGTGATGCAGCCAGTTGGCAATATGCTGGCTGGAAATTCTCAATGTAGCCCGATCTTCCATCAGCCCCACATCGTTATAATCAGGCACCTTTGAACAACCGACACCCTGGTCAATCCAGCGCACCACATAACCCAGAATACCCTGGGCATTGTTATCCAGCTCCTGCTGAACTTCCTCAGCGCTATACTGTAGATCTGCCGGTTTAAGCGGGATCGTCAGAATATCATCAACGCTGGCCTGCTGACGACTGGCAAGCTCCTGCTGACGTTCGGCCACATTGACTTTGTGATAATGTGTCACATGCAGGGTGGCCGCCGTGGGGGATGGAACCCAGGCACAACTGGCACCGGCCATCGGATGGCCAATCTTGTCCTTCATCATCTGTGCCATTTCGTCAGGTTTAGCCCACATACCCTTACCTATCTGGGCACGGCCTCTAAGACCCGTCGCTAGCCCGATATCAACGTTTCTGTCTTCATAGGCTAAAATCCAGGGCTGCACCTTAATCTCATCTTTACGGTACATAGCGCCAGCCAGCATACTGGTATGGAGTTCATCTCCGGTACGATCCAGAAAGCCAGTATTGATAAATATAACCCGTTCGCCAGCTTCCTTGATACAAGCTTTCAGATTGATACTGGTACGACGTTCCTCATCCATAATCCCGATTTTCAGGGTGTTCACTGGCAGCTCCAGCGCCTGCTCAATACGAGCAAAAAGATCCACGCTGAAGGCCACCTCTTCCGGCCCGTGCATTTTTGGTTTTACGATATAGATACTGCCACAACGTGAATTACTGTATTCGCCGTTGTTTTTGAGATCGTGCATTGCAGCTAAACTGGTAATCACACCATCCATGATACCTTCTGGCAGTTCATTACCCTGGCTGTCGAGAATCGCTTCATTGGTCATCAGGTGACCCACGTTGCGCACCAATAACAGACTACGACCAGGTAGAGCAAAACTCTGACCTTTCGGGTCAACATACGGGCGATCAGGGTTCAACCGGCGAGTCAGCCGCTGACCACCCTTCTCCATATCCGCATCCAACGTACCCTTCATTAAGCCCAGCCAGTTGCTGTAAACTAATGCCTTGTCTTCAGCATCTACCGCCGCGATTGAATCTTCGCAATCCTGAATGGTGGTAATCGCCGATTCCAGCACCAGATCCTGAACACCTGCCAGGTCATCCTTGCCCACAGGGGCCGTTGGATCGATCTGAATCTCAATATGCAACCCATTATTACGCAGCAAAATACCTTCAGGTTGCGCAGCATCACCCCGGTAGCCAGCAAAGCGACTTTGGTCTGCCAGCTGGGTGTTGGTTCCATCCTGCAGGGCTACCTGTAGTTGACCATCCACAATAGCGTACTGTTTGGCATCAACGTGACTGCCCTGCTCCAGGGGTGCGGCAGTATCCAGGAACGCTTTGGCGAAGGCGATCACTTTTGCCCCTCGCACCGGATTGTACCCTCCAGCCCGGGTTGCGCCATCGGCTTCTGAAATCACATCGGTGCCATACAGGGCATCATATAGACTACCCCAACGGGCATTGGCAGCATTGAGCGCATAACGTTGGTTCATTACCGGCACCACCAATTGGGGACCTGCAATGACGGAGATCTCTGGATCTACGTTTTGCGTCGTAACGGCAAAATCTTCAACTTCGGGCAGCAGATAACCAATCTCAAGCAAAAAGTTTTTGTAGTTCGCTTGACTGAATGCAGCGCCTGAATTTTGCTGGTGCCACTGATCAATCTTTTCCTGTAACAGATCACGTTTATCCAGCAGTGCCCGGTTGCGGGGTGCAAACTCGTTGAATATCTGTTCAAACTCCGCCCAAAAATGATCCTGGTCTACCCCGGTACCGGGAATAACTTCGTTATTAACCAGATCATAGATCACCTTCGCAACCTGTAGGCCACCTTTCTGAATTCGCTCTGTCATTGTTCGCCTCACCACTTAAAAGTCGTTTATATTTGAGGATCTGGTCACACAAAAATCGGCGTTTAGCCGGTTATTATGGACCGCCTGGCACTCATCGGAACACATTGAATGCGGGATTTTATTGAATACAGCCAGATTTATCTAATTGATGACCGTTATTTTCAGTATTTCTGCCAATGATGCCCTCTACCATCCAAACGAAGCAAAACGCCTGAAAGGTGCCTCAATATCAGGCGTCAGGGTTGTGTTGTTGTTTTTTCGTTGACTGTACCCACATGAGATTAGTAGCATAATTCTGGGTCACTTTTTCAACCCCACTTCGCTCCAGATATCCTTCATTTCCGGCGCCCAGGTAGGTCGCATAGGTTCCGGAGGCGACCATCAACGCCGTATTGACCAAGTCCGCATTAATACCATCATTTTTCATTCTATTAGCCAGGTTCACAAATCGTTGGCTGAGTTTTAGAACTTCCTCTGTTTTTGCACGCTCATCGGACATAACCACACTCCAATTCTTGTAACTACTCAGCGAGTAGTAAAAATTAAGGGTAACTGCTCAGATCATCACTGAGTTACGTCATATCAAGGCAAAAAATGTGAGTTTACAAGTGTAAATGACCATTTTTGAACGCAGAGATGGCGTAATTCAGGGGTTAGCTGAGTAGTTACCAATTTTTTAAATTGCGCACATCATACAGTCCATCACTAAAATGTCACTGTAGGAGGATAAAATTTATGACTCAGAGTCATCTCCACTGCCACTCTACCCCTACAAAAAGAGTTAGAGGTGTGCCCGGGAAATAACGTTGCTCAGAAAATTTTGTGTAATCGGCACGTTCCGCGTACTCCTCATTGGTAAGATTAAGAACCCGCCCATACAACCTCCACCCCGGCCGAGGACTCCACATGGCGCGCAGATTCAACAGATCATGCCCCTCATATCGATGCAAATTCTCCGGGTCAAGATAGTAGCTGCCCATATGCAACCACTCCAGTTCGAGGCGGCTATGATCGGAAAAATTCCACCCCAGCCGCGCACTACCGAAATGTTCGGGTGCGCTATCGATATCATTACCATTAATATTGATACCCGTAAGCAGCTGATCATGGTCATAGCGATGTTGTGCATAACTGGCATTAACGCCCGCATCCCAGCGATCACTGATGCGGTACAAAAGCTCCACCTCAATGCCGCGATGAGTTGTTTCACCATCACTGACATTAAAGTAATCAGAGTCGCGAAATATAAAGTTATCCTTCTCCATCAGATAGACCGCCAGCGAGTAGTCAAACACCGGGGTCTGCCCTTTAAGCCCCAATTCCAGACTATCGATACGTTCTGAATCCAGGTCGACAACCTGCTGGTCTCGCTGCAAACGATAAAGTTCAGTTGCCTGTGGTGCTCTAAACCCCCGAGCCAAATTAAGATAAGCCGTATGGGTCTGTGCTAACTGGTAAGAGATGCCCAGCTTGGGTGACCAATTATTGAAGCGATCATC
This sequence comes from uncultured Pseudomonadales bacterium, assembly GCA_964473915.1. GTDB lineage: Bacteria > Pseudomonadota > Gammaproteobacteria > Pseudomonadales > IMCC2047 > CAYYRK01. The sequence continues at coordinate 2,788 of CAYYRK010000033.1, read as the reverse complement.
ACCATCTTCTGGGCGACTATATCGACAACCACCAAAACCACAGGTAGTTCCATCATCACGGGTACGTCCGGCAAGCATCCGGTTATCATAATCATAATCCATATGCTCATAGCGCAAACCTGCTGTGAGTAGCCAATGGTCAGCCAAACGCCAATCCAGATGGGCAAAGGGAGCCATGACCCATGCATCAACCTCATAATCGTAGTGTTTGCCTGACGGGATCGTCTCCTGCAGAAAAACTGAACCCTGGGTGGGGGCACCCTGTGATTGCTTCAGAAAGCCCTGGGTTAACTCTGCATCAAGTCCCGTGATTAGCGCAAGATCTTCCGATAGTTGCTGATACCAGGCGGTCTGCACGCCTACACTTTTCTGACCATTCTCCTCCAACGGGTTTCCCGGTAGAAAATGCTGCAAAAAATCCATATCCGTATAACGAAGATAGGGGGTTACAACCAGATGGTCTGCATCGGCAAGCTGCAGGTCGATACGCGACCAAAACCGCAAGGCACGAGCATCCCTGTAGGCTTCAGGATCAGGATTAGACTCGGAAAGAGTTCTGCTTTTATAGGCATCCTCACCCTCGATATAGCCAGCAGTTTCCTGGTTTAAGTTGCTGTAGCTTAAACCTGTTGTAATATCAGCCCGCTCTCCCTGAGACCGGTAACGTGCGCTGATCTTTTGCTGATCAAACCCGGAGTCATCCCGGTACCCGCCATCATGGGTCAGGGTAACATTGACACCAAACCCAGTATTGTCACTGTGCATGCTACGCCTCAACTTTACCCGGCTGTAATCATAGGGGCCAAACTCAAAACCAGCCGCCCCCCCATTGGATAGCGCGTCTGGTGTGATCACATTGACAATGCCGTGCAGTGCGTTGGAGCCGTGGAGCGCGGTACCCGGGCCACGCAACACCTCAATACGCTGAGCCTGCTCAGTATGTGCTTCAAACAGCTCATTGATATTACAAAAACCAGCGGCTCGCAGCGGTATGCCATCCTCGGCCATCAAAAAGGCTCCGCAGGCACCAGCACCGGTTAAAACCGGGGAACGGATGGCCGGAAGATACTCCTGACCATTACCCCGCTGCAAATTAACACCTGGAACCCGTAACAGGGTTTCCTGGATATGGGTATGGGCGCTAAGGTCCAGCACTTTTTCAGACAAGCCACTGATACTGCCCTGCAACCGCATTGCATCTGCCTCTTCGCGCGTTGCAGTGGTAACAATATTCTCCATAGGGATCTGCACAGATGGATCTATCAGATCTGCTTTCGCCAACCCGGGCTGTATTAAAAAGGCCGCCGTACAACCCGCAAAAAATGCCGAGTTCAAAACTGAGCCGAAGCGCTTTCCAACACTCGGCCTATAACCCCTACGAGGCATCTTAATCACTACTTTATCACTCCTGTCTATTCTGTTGAAATATCACCTTTCTACCAACATTTCATAACTACGGGGTGGCTAACGATACCGGAGCTGCTCGACAATTTATAGTAAATCTAGCCAACCTTAAACACTATTTATTCATCAAATGAATGGCAAGAATAACCTCTAATTA
>CAYYRK010000033.1:0-1127 GCA_964473915.1 uncultured Pseudomonadales bacterium | reverse complement strand
GAAGATTTTCTGGCCAAGATCCGTGCCGTACGTTACGCGTTTCTGGAGCTGGGCGTAGACAACGGCGTGATCGTTGCCCGTACTGACTCCCTGGGTGCAGGCCTGACCAAGCAGATCGCTGTGACCAATGAGCCGGGCGACCTGGGCGACCAGTACAACGCTTTCCTGGATGTTGAAGATGTAACGACCGATAGCATGAACAACGGTGACGTTGTGATCAAGCAGGGCGGCAAACTGGTACGTCCCAAGCGTCTACCCAGCAACCTGTTCCAGTTCAGAAAAGGCACTGGCGAAGAACGCTGTATTTTGGACTCTATCACCAGCCTGCAAAACGGTGCAGACCTGATCTGGATCGAGACCGAGCAGCCTCACGTGGGCCAGATCGGTGCTATGGTTAACGCCATTCGCGAAAAGGTACCCAATGCCAAGCTGGTTTACAACAACAGCCCATCCTTCAACTGGACACTGAGCTTCCGTCAACAGGTGTTTGACGCATGGGCGAACGAAGGCAAAGCTGTTACTGCCTATGATCGCGCCAACCTGATGAGCGCCGAGTACGACGAGACAGAGCTGGCCACTGCCGCAGACGACCTGATCCGTACATTCCAGGCCGATGGTGCGCAACACGCAGGAATCTTCCATCACCTGATCACTCTGCCAACCTACCACACTGCCGCGCTGTCAACTGACAACCTGGCTAAAGAGTACTTCGGTGAGCAGGGCATGCTGGGCTACGTGGCTGGAGTACAGCGCAAAGAGATCCGCCAGGGTATCGCTTGTGTTAAACACCAGAACATGGCCGGTTCGGACATGGGTGATGACCACAAAGAGTACTTTGCTGGTGAAGCTGCACTCAAAGCGGGTGGTAAAGACAACACTATGAACCAGTTCTAATAACAGAAATGGTTTGATTCGGCTAACCGTTAACCGGTTACCGTTGAAAAAAGGGCTGATCGAATGATCGGCCCTTTTTTTGCTTATCGTTCCCCTCTCTCAAGGAGAAGGTTGAAGCGAAGGCATAGCCGTAAAATCAGTATAAAAAAACAACTATCATCCGACTTTAATTGAGCATATCGTTACCCCCTATCCCCCAGGAAAAGGATTGGCATAAGGGAGTAGCCATGAAC
>CAYYRK010000032.1:0-18687 GCA_964473915.1 uncultured Pseudomonadales bacterium | reverse complement strand
GAAACGTCTAAAGAGAAGTCCAGATCCAGCCACAGTGTATTGGTTGCGACCGCCAGAGCCTGGATAGTAAAACTCTGGAACAGCGTTACGCCATAGTTAATGCCATCATTAGTAATTACCGCAGCACCGCTGCTGACATCAAAGTTGGCAGTATATCCACCGGGCAAGGAGCTGACTGAAAGGTCGGTGGCGCCATCAAAAAGCTCTCCCTCCCAATCATCAAAACCTGCAGAAAAATCACCGTTCATCAAGACGGCATAAGACAAGCTACTGCACAATAAACCGCCCGCAAGTGCGGCAGCTTTAATGCAGGTTTTTAGTTTGGGGTGCTTGGGTGGGTGCTTCATGGAATGATTGCCTCGGTTATAAAATTAACGTGTTTTAAATAACACATTTCAACAAAGGCAAAGAAGAAGTTTTTAATTGATTGCTAAAAAGAAAACAGCGTCCCTGCCCATAACAATAAAAACAGGCAAAAACCAAGCCAGATAAAAATAAGGCTTTTGTTTCATATGGATATAAGCCCGCCTCGCCAAAAAAATACTCTACAGGAATAAACATGTAAAAAAAGCTGACACTAGTAGCAATATTGAATAGTAGGCTAAACTGCTACACGAGAACCATTTCACCCCCATGCTGCGTTAACAATGCGTTCATTCGGCCATTTACAACGGCAAAGGTCTCATATTCAACTTAACCACAGGGTGCCCTTCATGCTTGCTTACAGACACTTCCATTTTAGATCGAGCTCACTTAGGTATCGACCCAGCAAACTTGTTGCGTGCCTGCTGGCCTTGCTGGCTCTGGCAACAGCCAAAGCTGGTTTTTCTGATCAGCTGAGCAATCAGCCAAAACCACTGCAACAAATTACGACAAAAGTAACAACCCCACCGTTACCCATCGATAGCCAGCGAGACCATATTAAAGGCAAAATTGATGCTGAGTTCTCACTCATAGAATACTCCGACTTTGATTGCCCCTTTTGCCGCCGTTTTCACCCAACCGCAAAGCGCCTGATCAAAGATTCTGGTGGCAACATCAATTGGGTGTACCGCCATTTCCCCCTTGTCGGCCACAAGCCTGGCGCACAGCAATTAGCTGAAGCGGCTGAATGTGTGGCGGAGCTTGGTGGCAATACGGCATTTTGGCGTTTCACCGATGCCATTATCATGCAGCCAAAACGCGGCCAAAAAATAATGCAGGAAAACCCTGGCATTTTACCCGAGTCAGTCAAAAAAGCAGCCAGAGTTGCCCGTATCGATGTTAATTCATTGGCAGATTGCCTTGACTCTGGTCGACACGCCGCCAGAGTGCTGTCCGATGAAAATAACGCACTGCAAATGGGGTTATTAGGCACGCCTGCAAATGTTATCGTTAACAATAAAACAGGGGTGTGGTTTGTTCGTCAGGGGGCAGCATCTCTGGAAGCACTGAAAGCTGATATTGCCAAATTATCCAGGAAATAGCGTGAATCAAGGGGGCCTGGCAGCCATCATATACCGAACTACTCGGCCGCAAGTAACCGAGCTTATGCTCAAATACGATTGGCCTTCTGCCAACCGGGATTTTCTAACCTCCTACATTAACGCGGGAGCAAGCTCCCCGCTTTTAGGTCCAGCCTTTCGGCAACTTCGGATTTCGGTGTGGCTATTGTGGTATCGCTGTGCATGGGTCTGGAAGAACAGCCAGCGACCATCTAGGTCACACTGACCAGGATTAGAATTTTATTTTTTATGATGGCCTCATGTTCTCTGGTTATAATGATCAGAGAACATTATGCTAGCGCATGAAGTTCTGGTAAACCTTATATATCAACAGATTGTATGGGGGTTGGTATCCTTTTTTCACTCACAAGAGCGGAGAAGAGCCATTTTGCATCGTTTGCTATCATACCGATAGCGAGCTTGTTGGTACTGGCTAAAATCTAGAATCCCATTGAGATAGTAATGAGTCAATATCATCAGCTCCCTGACCTTGCGCAGTCCAGGATCGACGCATCTGTAACAATGATTCTACCAACTCCTCTTTGTGAATCGTTGATCCCGGTTTTAACCATGCCTGGATGCAGGCACACAACATCGCTGTATCGGCTTCTGCAGCTAGACGTGGGTTAAGGTGTTGACTGATGTTTCCGTTCTTGACCCCCTGCTTGATCACCCTACGCCTTAACTCCAGCAACAGCTGCAATGGATGGATCTCATCAAAGTTAAGCCTCAGCTTGGTATCGATAACCACGCCAAACTCCTCCGGATTTTCCTCTGCAAACTGGACAAGCGCCTCAATCTCAGCTCTATCCAGGCTGCCTGATTGTTTAAAGTAAGTGTGAACCGATATAACGCAGGACGCTAGCTGTGAGGAAATTTGACGCAGGGCCTCCTCTATCAGAGCGTTTCTGTTTTTGAAATAAAGATAAAAAGTCCCATTAGCAATGCCCGCCTCCCTGGCAACGCTTGCTATTTTTAACCCCTGCTCACCCGAATGAGCTAATGCCCGAATGCTCGCGATAACGATCCGTTTTTTGGTTTCCTCTTTGGCCACATCTTTAATCCGCTTCATTTAATTCTCCAATTTAGATGATGAGGATGCTCTCACCCAGTGAGCGCATCCTCATAGGAAGGCGTGAGAGCGCGCTCATTTAATAGCAGGCCTCTCATTTTAGCAAGTCAGATGTATTAAAAGTCGGTGCTCTGCCGAATGCTTTTGTAGGTTAGCTAGCAATCGCTTACACTAAAGCCTCCTGAAATCAATGAGCAAACCTCTTTAATAATGGATCACGAATCAGTCAGCTTTTCCTTTTTTCTTATCTTTTCAGGTGCTGCTGTATTGGCATCTTTAGCCCTATATACGCGCCAGCCGCTATTAGTTGCGTACATTGTACTTGGCGCACTGCTAGGACCCTCTGGGCTGGCTTTCATCACCAACACTGAGCTACTGGCTGATATATCTAAAGTAGGAATTATCTTTCTGTTATTTTTACTTGGCCTTGACATGAAACCCTCCAATTTATTTCACATGTTGAAGAAGGCCACATTTGTAGCAATTTTAAGCTCTGTAGTATTTGCTGTAATTGGTTATGGCGTGGGTTTTTTGGCAGGTTATTCTCATACAGAAAGCCTGGTCATCGGTATAGCAATGATGTTCTCCAGCACCATTATTGGAATTAAGCTACTCCCGACCACAATGCTTCACCACCGTCACACGGGTGAGTTGGTCGTTGGCCTATTGTTACTGCAGGATCTTATTGCGATTTTTGTGTTGCTGGTGCTCTACACCAATGAATCTGGGGACGCTAGCATTAAAAATTATGCTTTTACCCTGCTTTCCCTGCCTCTGCTCATCGCTTTTGCTGTGGGTTTTGTACGCTGGGTACTGCTTAAATTGATTCAACGCTATGATCGCTTTCAGGAATATATCTTTTTGCTTGCTATTGGCTGGTGCCTGGGGTTGGCCGAGCTTGCAGAAGTTTTAGGTTTGTCTTCAGAAGTTGGCGCCTTTATCGCGGGTATAACCGTCGCCGCCAGCCCCATTGCTCAGTATATTGCTATTAACTTAAAACCATTACGTGATTTTTTCCTGGTCCTGTTTTTCTTTTCAGTGGGGGCAAGCTTTAACCTTAGCCTGCTGGGTGCAGTCGCCCTCCCTGCTATCTTTCTAACCCTGCTGATGCTAGGAATAAAGCCAGCTATATTCAGGATACTGCTTACCCGTATCAGCGAGACCAAAGATCTAGCCTGGGAGATCGGTTTTCGCTTGGGGCAGGTGAGTGAGTTTTCCCTGCTAATTGCCTATATTGCGACAGGAATAAATATGATAGGAGAGGAAGCCTCCCACTTGATTCAGGCGACTGCAATTCTCTCTTTTCTGATCTCTTCCTATTTGGTGGTTTTCCGTTACCCGACACCCATTGCTCTATCGGATGATTTGCGACGTGACTAATATAGGACATTTATAATCCAGGTGCATATGGAATGAGTTTTCCTGGAAAACAAACCTAATCACAAAAGAAAACATCATAGCCTGCGCGAGTTTTTTCTATCTAAGTCACGTGGTTAAAATATATAGTTAATGAACATACTCATTGGAATAACACCATGATCAACCCAGAAGATTTTGATCCAGTCGATTCAAAAAGAGCAGAACTCATTATGAGTCGCATTAATACTTCACCCTTCTCAAAGTTGCTGGGCATGCGATACGAAGAGATACGTAAAGAATATGCCAGGATGATTCTGCCCTATCGGCCCGAGCTAAATCAACCAGCAGGAATTGTACATGGCGGCGCAATAGCGAGCTTAATTGATACGGTAGTTGTTGGAGCAATCCTATCCAATCTTGACGATATGAAGCGACAATTTGTAACAGTTAACATGCATATCCACTACACAGGCGCAGCAGTGGAAGAGAGCATGATTGCCACGGGATACATCCGAAAAAATGGACGTACAATGATCTTCTCAGCTGTTGAAGTCTATGGAGAGATAACAAAAAAACAGATTGCGTATGGTGAACTTGGATACCTGATCCGCTAGAAGGGATCCAATTTGAGAACGAATAGCCCACTATTTAACAAGGGGCTTAAAACTCACTCCAACTATCACCGCTTTCTCCAGCCAGAACTGTTTCAGAGGCACTGGCTGAACTACGCTTTTGCAGCCGGGTCTGTTTTTGAGGCTCAGGAATCCTGGTCGGCATCTCATTACCGCCAACATTGAAAAAGTCAGTCAACATCTCCAGGCTATCAGATTGTTTGCTAAGCAGCTCGGCTGCTGCGGCTGACTCCTCAACCAGTGCTGCATTCTGCTGGGTCATGTCGTCCATATGCGCAATTGCCTTGCCAACCTCCTCAATGCCACTGGACTGTTCCCTGCTGGCTAAAGCGATCTCGGCAACAATTTTGCTCACTTGATTGACCGATTTGTTAATCTCTGCCAGCACCTCACCAGAACTATTTACCAGTTTACTGCCCTCATCGACCTTCTGGCCGCTGTCCTGAATCAAGGCCTGAATCTCTTTTGCTGCGGTCGCACTACGGCCAGCCAGATTGCGCACCTCACTGGCGACTACCGCAAAGCCTCGGCCATGCTCACCTGCACGGGCGGCCTCAACCGCAGCGTTGAGTGCCAGCAGATTAGTTTGAAATGCGATCTCATCAATCACACCGATGATGTCAGCAATTTTTCCGCTCGATTCATTGATCTCGCTCATGGCATTTATGGCCTGTTTGACCACATCCTCACCATTTTTCGCCAGGTCTCGCGCATCTTTGGCCAGGGTGTTGGCATCACCGGCATTGTTTGCATTTTGCTGAACTGATGCAGTCATCTGCTCCATGGTCGCAGAGATCTCTTCCAGGCTTGCGGCCTGCTGTTCGGTGCGCTCACTCAGGTTAAGATTGCCTGAAGATATCTCCCCAGAGCCAGTTTTCACCTGACCTGTCGTGCTTTTAATCTCAGTGAAGGCTCGGGTTAACTCAACAGTAGCCAGGTTAATATCCTGCTTCAGACTGTCAAAACTACCCGTGTAATCTGAGGTTACCGCCTGGGTTAGATCACCCTGGGCCATTGCGCCAATAACCATGCTCACGTCCTTGATAACATTATCGTTAATCTCAATAAGATCATTGATAGATGAGCATAGAGTCAAGTAAAATCCCTCCTTACCATCAAGTTTAATGCGGTAATCCAGCCTGCCTTCGACGGTTTCACGGACGGCCTTGAGTACGTCATTAACCAGCTGATCATTGACATCAAGCATGCCATTGATTGAAACGGCCAGATCCGCATAAAAGCCCTGCTTGCCCTCAATACTAATCCTCTGCTCTAAATCACCACGCGAAGCCCCGTCAACTACGGTTTGTACATCATGTTGTATTATGGTGGAGAGTCCCTCCTGCATATCTTTCATAGCCTGAAGCAGTTGACCGACCTCATCCGTTGATGCGGCTTCCACCTGAAGGGAAAGATCTCCTGAAGCGATATTTTTAGCCAGCTCCACAGCTTGACGGACAGGGTGGGTAATAAGTCGCATGAAGTACCAACCGGCCAACAGGGTGATCAGTAGTGTCACAGCCGTAATCGTCAACGATTTTGTTAGCTTGACAGAAGCTATCTGCTGTTTTTCTTCTGCTAATGCGAAAAATCCAGCAGAAAGATCATTCCCAATTGTTTTGAGTAGGTCAATCCTTTGTGTAGCAGCACTGAACCAGATTTCAGGATCAACAGGGCTGCCGGACTCCTGGAGATAGGTTGTGGAACGATCTCTCAGATTTTGCACCGTCCTGATCGCCGGATCATTCGCGGAGCGTTGATACTGGTCGCGCATCAGTGGGGTGGCGTACATCATAAATATCTTGGTGTAGGTTTTTTGTGCGGTGACTAAATTGCTGAACTTGGCGAATTGTGCTTTATCAAGTTGATACTCAGATAGCGGGCCCATGGAAGCTGCTTGCGCTTTCGCTGCTAACAGCCCCACCAAAACGGCTCGCTCCTTGCCAGCTTGCTCCTTGGCTAACAAAAAATTCACATAAGCCGATGCAGAGGAGTTTATCTCACTAATAGTACTCAGCTTTGCTGTAAAACCTATCAAGCTTAATAGTGCATCGTTTAGCTTTGTGTAGTAGCCAACGCCCTCATCCACTGAAACATCAAGGCTGGAGATACGTGTTCGTGCTGCCGCGAGGCCATCAAAGCCGTTTACTGCCTGCGCCAGGCTGGTGCTAAATTCTGGACCAAAAGAGTTGGTTGAGTACATGCTTAGGGACTCCTTCGCCACCCGTACCATGCTGTCAACCTGCGCACGTTGGCTCAATAGCTCTGAGCGATATTTCTTTCCGTTACTGCCCAGGTAGCCAGATGTCATACCGCGCTCTGTTTGCAGCTCATGAACGACTGGGCGGAGTTTTACCGATAGCTCCACAAGCTTTAGAACCATTGCAGCTTCTTCGCTGGCGATGAAGGTTTGTCGTATCTCATTTTGGGCAATGAAGAGGAGCCCAAGCACTGGAATCATCAGCATGATAGCGAGCTTCCAGCCCAATTTGATATTTTTGAGGAGGCTAATTATTGTCATAGGTTTTTCTCCTGATCATCAAAAAATGATTTTGTTTTGCTATCATTATTTTTCTAAGCGCTAAATCACCGCCATAATTGGATTGTTTTGAGCGAAGGGTAGATGTCCGTAATTACTATTCCTATAACTTTGGACGCCGCTGGCTTCCGTACCGGGCAGCCTCATCCTAAGACGGTCACGCTTCCCTGTGTATGATGATTGGATCATGGGCTGTTTGGCGCGTCTATAACCCATTAGCATTAGGCATATGGTATGAGTGGTCTAATCCCACTAATTTTACTTTGATATTGAACAGCAAGGGCCACTGCAGAGATGGCCACACACCAGGTTTGACTATAGCGCCCTATTCAGAGCTAGCTGGGCCGGGCTTATCATAGTAAAAGCCCTGAACCTGATCACAGGAGCTGGTCAGTAGAAACTCTGCCTGCTCCCGGGTTTCTACACCTTCAGCAGCGATATTCATGGCCATAGTTCGGCCAACTGAGATGATATTAAACCGGCGGGCAAATAGATTCCCCAACACAAACTGTAGGTCATGTCGCCACTGGATATAGAGTCATCTAAATGGCCACCGGGTTAATAGCTTCCGTGAGCTGCTTATCAGATGGATCAGTGGCGATCTCGCGGATAACTGAACCATCAATTTTAAGGGTGTCGAAGTGAAAATTGTCCAGAGTCGATAACGAGGTAAAGCTGGCGCCAAAGTTATCGATGGCAATACGTACTCCCAGCTCTTTGATTTTGGACAGGGTTTCAAGTGCCCTGTCAAAGTCACGGAGTAGCAAACCCTCGGTAATTTCCAGCTCGAGCTGAGCGGGATTAAGGCCGGTGGTTTGCAAAATGCTGGAGATGTCCTCGAGAAGATGTGCGTCAGTAAACTGGCGAGCCGTCAGGTTGACTGATATACAGCGTGGGGGTAGCCCCTGCTCTACCCAGCGAATAGCCTGCTTGCAGGCGGTTTCAATAACCCACCTGCCAATGGGAATGATGAGCCCGGTTTCTTCGGCCAATGGCAGAAATTGCAATGATTGCATCTGACCAAGGTCGGGGTGCTGCCAGCGCAACAGAGCCTCGGCACCAGCAATTTCCCCACTGCGCAAATCATACTTATCCTGATAGTGTAGAAGAAATTCACCACGCTCCAGAGCCTGACGCAGGCTCGACTCCAGAGCCAGTCTCTCCAGTGAATCGGAGTTGAGTTTAGCGGAGTAAAAACTAAAATTATTTTTACCGCCCTCTTTGGCGTGGTACATGGCGATATCAGCATTTTTGAGCAGTGTCTGTTCATCCTCTCCATCGAGGGGGTAGGCACAGATACCAATACTCACTGTGATCCGTAAATCTTGCCCGGCCAGATGAAAGGGTTTTTCCACTGCACTAAGAATTTTTTTAGCAACCGCGCTGAGCTGTTTCTCCTCATTCATCTCTGGCAATAACACGACAAACTCATCGCCACCCAGGCGTGCAACGGTGTCCGTTTCACGTAACGAATTACTTAATCGTTTAGCAACTTCGATGAGCAACTCATCACCGGCGTTATGACCCAGGGTATCGTTGATGATTTTGAAGCGGTCCAGATCGAGAAACAGCAGAGCAAAACACCGCTCATAACGTTGGGCTTCGGCAATGCCATGATTGAGCAGTCGGCTAAAAAAACTTCGGTTGGGCAAACCTGTGAGACTGTCGTGATAGGCCAAGTGTTCAACTCTCTTGGCGTGGGCAATATGCTCTTCCATGGCCCTGCGCCTACTTTGTTGCAACTGCCAACTTAGACGAAACAGTATTCCGGTAATAATCAGAAAAATAATGCTGATGCCTGTTGCTCGCTGCAGATAGAGCTGACGGAGTTGTTTGCTTGCCTGTAACTGCTCCTCTTCGGAGAGACCGAGAATCACTGCTAATGGAAAATCATAGAGTTTGGTGGCCACAGTATAGCGCGCAACCTGGTCCCAGCTATTGGTTAATAGCCTGGCCTCCTGATTTTTCAGCCCATCTGTTTCGAGGGTGAGTTGACTATAGTCTGCAAGTTCACCCGAGACTATTTTTTCACCGCTACGCCTGACACGAAAAACGCCATCAGTACCGAGAATACCGAGTACGCCAAACTGACCAAGCTGGGCCTCTTCGTAGCCACTGACAAAATAGCTAGCGTCAACTGAGGTAAAAACGATGCCGGCGAAAGCTCCCGCCGGGGCATCTATTCTGCGGCTGAAAGTTAATTTCCACGTTTTGGTATAGGAGTTTTGCCAGGGCTGGCTCGAGACGAGGTGATCAAATTCTAACTGTTCTCGGAAGTAGCTCTGATCAGCAACATTGACTTTTTCAAAGGCTCGAGTGCTATTGATTACATTGCCAGCAGCATCGGTAACACTGGTGCTAAAGAGGAAGCTGGGTAGTAGCAGCCCCCAGTCATCCAGCAGTGTTAGCATCGGTTTGTTGTTGCCAAGCTCGTAACCGCGTTTGACAACATTCAGGGCTTGGTCAATTTCCCGAATTACGCGTACCACCTGTGCTTCATAGGTATGAGCAAGTTCAATGGCGGAGTTAGTCGCGCCCTCCCGGGCGCTGAGGTGATTCGCCTCAATCAGCTGTAGGGTCATAGTCCAGAGGATGGCCAACACTACAATTAGTACGGCAGGGTAAAAGATATGTGGCTCGGTGATTTTATGCTGACTGCCCGGTTTAAGGGGTGTGGAGACTTTTTCTTTGTACTGTGGCTGCTCTTTGCTTCCCCCTACCTGGCCGGACATTATTTTATTGTCACAATTTTTACTGAGTCGTCCACTGCGGTGTGGTCGATATAGCCGATATTTACCCCATTACCGGCAAGCAGTTGCTTGACCGCATCGCTATTGGTAGCCTCTCTGGGCGGGCGGCCGCGGCCGGTAAAAATTAGCTTGGACCAGTGTGCTTTGACCTGTGCAGGAGATTGGTTGCTGACAAGTTGATAGAAGTCATCTCGTTCGAAAGTCCCTTCACCCTGATTTAGGGGTACAGCTCTGGAACCATCGGGAAAACGGTAGCTTTTACCGAGGAAGATTTTGGCGACCTGGCTTTTACTGAGGCTGCTGACCGGGTTACTGGCTGAGACCACAACAACAACTTCACTCTGGACGATGGGTGCGGCAAAACAGATCGCCAGAAGAGCAAGTTGGGTTAGGATCTTATTATATTTTTTATAGCTCATCGTCTGATTTTATGATGTGATCTTCAAAAAACAAAATCGATGGCGGCGCTGAAAGCATTAACTTGACCCCCAGGCATAAAACCGGGCTGCACATTACCTAAACGCCCTGCAGATTTACTATCGAGCTCGATATGTTGATACTGGATTTTCAGTGCTGCACTATTAGAGAAATCCCAGCGAATACCGGCGGTAATCGACTTTTGAGCCGCAGAAGGCTGGGATAGCAGTTGGTTCAGACTCTGATTTAAAAGTTCCGTATCGGTGGCGAGGCGCAGTGGCATGCCGACAGTTGCGATGCCTGGTTCCCGGAGGGTATCGCCATTAACCTCAGCGATAGTCAGATAAGGTGTCAATGAGGTAAATCGATAGCCAAGGGTGGCATACCAGGCATCTGTTTTTGGCAGGGCTTTAGCTTCAGTGATTCGAGCCCACTCGGCCATTAATAACCAGTTACCTGGATCCAGGCGCAATCCTGCGCTGTAGATCTCAATGGGGGTATCGTCCAGTTGGTAGTGTCTGCTGACTGCACTGGCCTGGACAGCGGCAGTCTCCTGACCCGGAATGGTGGCCAGAGTATTACCCAGGCTGTTATAAGCGGCGAAAAGTGTGTTAGCGTCGGGGGTGTCGAGGTCGAGGTCGAGAGACATATAGGCCAGATGGAAGGTGGCGAATCCAAATTCGAGAGCATTACTTAACAGAATGGAATTTCTGGCTCTGAGTTCGCCACTCTGTATGATGTCCTGATTAGTTTGTCCGTAGGTCAGCTGCAGGGTATTGCGCCAGCTGTTAAAATTCAGCTCATAAACCAGATCAAGACCATCGGCATTGGTAATAGGAACGATCTGGTAGAGCTCTTTCGGGCCACGTATCCAGAGGTTGGCGTAACCCACCAGGCGAGTGTCAGAGACCATGAATGGTGCCGCGACCACGCGACCAAGACGCAGGCTAAAACTATCTGTCAGTTGGTACTGAATATTGGCCCACTCCAGAGCAGGGGCCCAGGCATTGTCCTCCTGATGCTCAACCACCACCTGTAAAACAGCAGAAAATTTTTCATTAAACTGGGCGTTAACTTGCCCACCGAACCTGGTGTCGACGCCAGCGTGCCATTCGCTGGTGTGGCCTGCGCCGTTGGGCTGTAGCAACCAGCTGGAGACGAAGTCGGCCTGGTCTTCGTCGGAATAAACAGTACCCAGCGTGCCAAAGCCATGAAAGGAGTAGCTCGGGCTCAACGCCTCAAGGGCCTGTGCCTGATGGCTAGACAGGCAGCTTGCCGTAAAAACTATGGTAAAGCCCAGTGACTGGATAGCTGCAGCCACTGTTTTCAACTTGTTATTAATACCCACCAGGTGGCTCCTGTATTACGCTTATACTTAATCAAGGGGGGTTGCCCAATTTATTGGTTAAAAAACCACTATGATGAGCCATTGCTTTACTGGCCCGTGTTCAAAAGGGGCGATAAGCAAACTTAATTATTGCGCTTATAATTAAAAACATGATTTTTCTTGTTGACTTATAACACTAGCATAGTTGAAAAACTGAACAAGTGTAAGCGCATAAGGGAGCTAAACATCCTTTCCCCAAAAACCCACCACCTCCGAACACCACGCTTCCAGTGAGTTAATATTGAGATCGCCCCAAGCTCCAAGCCTTTGTTGATATAGTAAAGCGGGAGATAACTGAACTTAGATACAGCCGCCACAACTGCCGCAGCGCCAATCCGTGGCATTCACCGCCCGGTAGAACCAGCGAAAATGCTGTTCATCGACTGGTATACCTTCACTGAGAAAAAGATCGGTAAGCCAATCGATATTGTCCAACACCCACTCCCCCTCTTCCAACCCTTCGGCAAAATCAGGATCGTCCGGATAGATAAAGCTGTAGATACCATGGGTGCCCATATCCTGATCTAGTTGAGCATCCGGAATCTTCAGGGCACACCCCTGATAAAATATCTCCCAGTGACCGAGGCAGATGGTGTGCCCCTGTTCAGTCCAGCTGGCATTGAAAGGATTGTTGTCCATGGCGCATTACATTAAGAGTACAGTAGTGGTTGCACGATTATTTTGGCGAAAAGTTACCACAATCAATAACCAAAATAAACGAAAAACAGAGAGCAAACACGAACAGGTGGACTCGCATCTCCCTCCTTCCTGATTAAGGTTCATCCCCCGCTATATTAAATCAACTCCGGCACGCTGCCAGAGTTAACCAATAAATCACTCAAACAAACCTCACTACCTACTCTGATAACACTTGTAAAGTTCTGTAAATTAAGGTGATGACACCCCCGCGCTCAAGTAGAATATGTTGCTGACTTGATCACATCAGCTGGCTGTTTTCTTTGAGACTTGATAATTCTGGAACCCTCAGTCAACTACTGATAGATAAGAATAACGGCATGAAACATAAAATGAGAAATGACTTCTTGAGTTTTAGCCTATACCTATAGATGAAAGCGCCACAGGGCATATAGCCGTGTTGTGATCACCTGGAAGGGAGTACTATTGCGCACGGTCACCTTTTCAACTAAGGATTTTAGCTTCTAAAAAATGGATGGAAAGCAGTTTTGAAAGCAGTTTTTTATGCCAGCAGGTGGTATTTGGCCCTCACCATGCTGTCAGTTATGCTGTTTCTCACTGCCTGTTCCGGCTCAGCAAGCCTCCGGCAACTTCCCCCTCCTGCTACTTCCGATGAGTGGCTGCAACAAACCGCTGAAAAAAATCAAATTGAAAGCGGATGGCTCAAGCAATTTAACGACCAGCAGCTCGATAATTTTATTAACGAAGCACTTGCCAGTAATTATTCCTTAGCCGAACAGATAGCCCGTGTAGAGGAATCCAGGCAGGGCATTATTGTGAGTGGTGCGCAGCGTATACCCGCGCTATCACTAGGGCTTGACGCATCACGCAGCAAAACAATCACCCAGAGTGGAGCCGCAGAAATATCAGAAAATTACCAGCTGGGGGTCGATATTTTCTGGGAGCTGGATATTTGGGGCAAGCTCAATGATACGCAGCGACAGGCCCATCTTGAATTTCAGGCACAGCAGGCACAACTGGTTGTTTTAAAACAACAACTGGCTGCCAATATCGCCACACAATGGTATAACCTGCTTGCAGCCGACCAGTTAACCAGGCTGTTTCAACACCGACTGGTGAATCTGCAACAGGATCTGGATATCATTAATAACGGTTACCAGCAGGGTATTAATAGTGCACTGGACGTCTATCTGGCGCGTACCACTGTAGCTCAGGAGCAAGCTCAGGTGGCGCAACAACAACAACAGCTGTTAGAGGCAAAAACCAACCTGCAACTGCTTCTGGGGCGCAGACCTGGGCAACCACTCCCTATTGATAAAAAACTACCTGTTCTCCAGTCATCCATACCCACCGGATTGCCCTCACAACTGATCAGCAGACGACCAGATCTGCAAAAGGCATGGCTTGAGCTGCTAGCTATTGACCTGGAACTGGCCGTGGCACATAAAAACCGTTTCCCGAGTATCAAGCTCACCGCCAGCTCTAGTGACAGCGCCGATACACTCAGAGAACTATTGAATGGCAGTAGCCTGGGCTGGTCTCTGCTGGGTGGTCTGTCCCAGCCCCTATTCGAGGGAGGGCGATTGAAAGCGCGTGAAAAACAGGCGAAATCCCGTGTGATACAGATGGAGAAACGCTATCTGGATCGGGTTTACCAGGCCTTCGCGGAGGTCGAAAATGCGATCAGCCGACAAAACTCTTTGGCCGATCGCTACCAGGCTTTTTTGACTGCAGAGAAAGATTCTCAGGCTGCGCTGGAACTCTCTTATGACCAGTATCAGCGTGGTCTGGTCGTATACACAACGGTACTGGAGTCACAGCGACGCAATTTTGACGCGCAGTCCACGGTACTTGAACTACGCAACCAGCTGCTGCAAAACCGTATCGCCCTGCATCTAGCGCTGGGGGGTGATTTTATGCAGAGCACCACCGAGGGACTTTGATGAACACCCGTCATACCCGTTTGAAAAGAAAACTTTTGCCGCTACTCATATTCGGCATACTCATGATAATGGCCATTATTGTCTTGAAAAACCCACCGGAGGCAAAACGGCGCAACCCACCCCAAAGCTCACTACTGACGGTGGAAACGCTTAATGTCAGCCAAGTCTCCTACCCCATGCAGTTGCAAAGCTATGGCCGGGTACAACCACGCACCCAAAGCATGTTGATCTCTCAGGTTAGCGGTCAAGTGATGTCTATTAGCCAAAAATTCCGTGAGGGCGGTTTTTTTGAACAGGGTGATCTGCTGCTTAGCATTGACCCACGTGATTACCAGGCTGATGTCAAGATTGCCCAGGCTGCTCTGATGGAAGCACGCCAGACACTGGCGGAGGAACAGGCGCGCTCGGAACAGGCACTCAATGACTGGAACCGCCTGGGCAACTCAGGACAAGCGCCAGACCTGGTATTACGAAAACCCCAGCTGCTGGCAACCCAGGCACGACTCATATCGGCACAATCGACGCTTGATAAAGCAGGTCTTGATCTTGAGCGAACTCAAATTCTGGCACCCTTTGCTGGTCGAATTCTGAGCAAACAGGTGGATGTTGGCCAGGTGGTGTCAGCCAACACACAACTCGCCAAAATTTATGCCACAGACTCTATCGAGATCCGCTTGCCCCTGAAAAACCGTGATCTGGCTTTTATCGACCTACCAGAAAACTATCGTTACGATACAGGTACTGACAGCCCTCGTAGTGCCCCGCCGGTACTGATCTTTTCAGAATTTGATAACGGGGCCAGTTGGCAGGGGCGAATCGTGCGTACCGAAGGTACTATTGACGACAATACTCGACAACTGCATGTGGTTGCGCAAATTGATGACCCCTTTGGACTCAGCGCCCGAGGACGAACGCCACTGAAGATCGGCCAGTATGTCACTGCTCAAATCAGTGGCAGATATCTTGACAATGTACTGGTTATTCCCAACCGCAGCATCTATCAGGGAAGCTATGTCTATATCGTGCGTGATGGATTATTGCAACGCCGGGAGATCAGCATCGCCTGGCAAAATGAAAAGGAAGCATTAATCAAAACCGGCCTTGCTGCAGGTGATGCCCTGGTGCTGACCTCTCTGGGTCAGGTTACCTCGGGTATTAAAGTAGCCATTGCCCAGGAGTCTGGGTCGGGGCCAGATGCTGCTCCTGAACTCACAGAAAACAAAATAAAATTAGCACCCATAAATACCCTGAAAACCGGGAAGCCACCATTATGATCGCCTGGTTTGCTCGTAACGATGTCGCCGCTAATCTCCTGATGGCCACTATTGTTCTCTCTGGACTTTACTCGCTGCTTTTTGTGATGAAATTTGAGATTTTTCCAGATGTTGAGCCCGATACGATCATCGTTTCTGTGGCCCTGCGTGGAGCTACACCGGAAGACATTGAGCTGGGCGTCGCCATCCGTATAGAGGAGGCCGTTCAAGATCTTGAAGGGGTCGATGAAATAATCAGCCACTCTGTTGAGGGCAGCACCGCAATTCGCATTGAGGCAGACTCAGGCTATGATGCCCGAGAGTTGCTGAACGATATAAAAAGCCGGGTAGATGCTATCAACACCTTTCCGGCAGACACCGAAAAACCGGTGATTAGCCTCAGACAGAGGATCCGGGAAGTGATCTCTGTGGTTGTTTCAGGGGAGCTGACTGAAAAAGAGATTCGCACCTATGCCGAACAGATCCGCGATGACCTGCTGCGAGTCGAAGGTATTACTCAGGTAAAACTGGATGCAGTTCGCAAGTATGAGATTAATATTGAGGTCTCACAGGATCAACTGCGTAATTACGAGCTGACTCTGGCTGAGATAGCCCGCTCGATCCGCAGTAGTTCGCTTGATCTTTCCGCTGGGAACGTGCGCACCGATGGTGGTGATATTCTGATCCGCTCCAAGGGGCAGGCCTATCGACGTGATGAATTTGAAGCGATCGTTGTCAAAACCAACCCCGATGGAAGCATCATCCGGGTAGTCGACCTGGCAAAGGTCAAAGATGGTTTTGAAGAGGTCTCCCTCAAAACCGCTTTTAATGGTGAGTTTGCCGCTTTAATCGAGGTGTATCGTATCGGCGGTCAAAGCGCGTTAAACATATCAGAACGGGTACGGGACTATATCGACCAGCATCAGGAAAATCTACCTCAGGGCATCCATCTTTCCTACTGGGATGACGATGCCGCGTACCTGAAAGCACGCCTTAAGACGTTGACAGATAATGCCCTGCAGGGCGGTATTCTGGTCATTATATTATTGACACTTTTTCTCAGGGGCTCGGTTGCTTTCTGGGTTTTTATTGGCGTTCCCATCAGTTTTCTGGGTTCGATGACCCTGCTTCCCTATCTGGGTCAGAGCGTCAATGCCATGAGCCTTTACGGCTTTATTATCGTATTGGGAATCGTGGTGGATGACGCGATCGTTACCGGTGAAAATGTTTACCGGCGGATGCGTGAAGGTGAAAACCCCCTCGAGGCTAGCATCCTGGGAACCCAGGAAGTAGCCACCCCCGTGACTTTTGGGATACTGACCACCATCGTGGCTTTTCTTCCTCTGGCCTTTATCGAGGGGAAAATGGGTGATTTTATGGCGCCAATTCCGATGGTGGTCATCGCCTGTCTGCTCTTCTCTCTGCTGGAATCAAAACTGGTGCTCCCGGCTCATCTTAAGCGCGTCAAGATGAGCAATGGCTCAGAAAAAAGTTCCGCCTTCAACCGCTGGCAAGCGCGTATTGCCAACTCAATTGAACAGGCTATCATCAAGCACTATCGCCCCACATTACAGTTTTGCATCCATCATCGCTACGCCGTTTTGGCAGGATTTTTGGGCATCTTCATCTTGACCGTGGCACTAATTCTCAGTGGCTGGTCACGCTACGTCTTTTTCCCCCCGGTTGAATCTGATACGGGCAGAGCAACCCTGACGATGCCCATCGGCACCCCTTTTGAAGTAACAGACCGCTACATGCAGCGCATTACTGAAGCTGCCATCAGCCTGCAAAACAGACATGTCGACGGCGACACTGATCGGCCGCTAATTACCAACATTCTATCCACTACAGGCTCATCCAGAGGCAACAGGGCAGCCGATCACCTTGGCCAGGTTATTATCGAAACGATCCCTTCCGACCAAAGAACCACCCACTTTACTACTACCCAGCTGGTGCAGGAGTGGCGGCAAATTATTGGCACTATTCCCGGCGCGGAATCAGTCACCTTTAGAGCAGAGATGTTTCGTGCCGGTGATCCGATCAATGTGCAGATTAATGGCTCCTCACTGGCAGTGCTCTCAGAAGTGGCCGATAAAGTAAAACAACATCTAACGACCTACCCGACGATATTTGATATTTCAGATTCACTATCCGATGGAAAGGAGGAGTTACATATTGATCTCACCCAGCAGGGGTATGCCCTGGGCCTGACCCGCTCAGATGTTGTCAGCCAGGTCAGCCAGGCCTTCAAAGGGTTTCAAGTGCAACGTATCCAGAGAGGTAGGGATGATGTGCGCGTGATTGTGCGCCTGCCTAAAAGTGAACGTCATCATGTATCAACATTGGATGAATATTTGATCAGCACACCCGATGGTCGGCACGTGCCACTGGCTCATGTAGCAACCTTCACTGCGGACAAAGGCCCCGCCACCATCACCCGGATAGACCGCTACCGAACCGTCAATGTTACTGCAGACCTGGATCAGAATAAAGCCAACATGGTGGCATTACAAAATGATCTGACCCAGTATATGGGCCAGTTGATGCAGCAATATCCCAGTCTTTCCTACAGCATGGAGGGTCAAGAGCGAGAGCGGCGGGAGTCTTTTTCCAGTCTGCAGATGGGATTGATTCTGCTACTCTTTGCGATCTATTGCCTGCTTGCGCTACCACTCAAATCCTATGTGCAGCCGCTGATCGTGATGTCCATTATCCCCTTTGGGCTGATTGGCGCGGTCATTGGCCACTGGATAATGGGCCGAGATATTTCCTTTCTCAGTACACTGGGGCTGATGGCGCTGATCGGTGTTGTGGTCAATGACAGCCTGGTACTGATGGATTTCATAAACAAGAAAAAAGCCAAGGGGATGGCGATCTATGAAGCAGTTGTTAGCGCCGGAGTAGCTCGATTCCGGCCAGTTATGCTCACTTCTCTGACCACTTTTTTTGGTCTGCTGCCGATTATTTTTGCCAAGTCGGTACAATCACAGTTCCTGATACCCATGTCGATCTCAATGGGGTTCGGTATCTTGTTCGCAACTTTTATTACTCTATTGATGCTACCGGCAAACGTACTAATTGTTGAGGATATCAAGCGCTGGCTTAGAGCTGATACCAAAGCGACTGATGGCTAATTTGCTTTAAGCACTCTATATCGGGCTGACTGAGCTCA
Source organism: uncultured Pseudomonadales bacterium (assembly GCA_964473915.1). Taxonomy (GTDB): domain Bacteria; phylum Pseudomonadota; class Gammaproteobacteria; order Pseudomonadales; family IMCC2047; genus CAYYRK01. The sequence continues at coordinate 22 of CAYYRK010000032.1, read as the reverse complement.
TCGGCTCAGCCAGTATGCGATA
>CAYYRK010000031.1:13387-19739 GCA_964473915.1 uncultured Pseudomonadales bacterium | reverse complement strand
GACCAATAATTAACAGCAAACTAATTAAGGGTGAGGTGGCGAGCAGATCGTAGTTTATTCCTGGGAAAGTAAAAGAAAATAACATTAAGTAGTTGCATAGAATACGTGTCAGGCAGATTATATATCATATATAAGAAAGCATAGGGTTTTCTCTGTCTAGGGTGGCCGTTGGATATATTCCGGATATTTTTAAATTATCCGGGTCAGGGTTGGTCTACTGTGAAAAAACTCAATTTAGTCGGATTTTTTTGATTATTTTCGTTAAATGCTGCAGGGATGCACACTATCAACAGCACCAAAATAATTACAATAACTGGAGAAGCTCATGAAAACCAAGATCTGTGAACTACTAGGAATTGATGTCCCAATTTTTGCCTTTTCCCACTGCCGCGATGTGGTCGTTGAGGTTTCAAAGGCTGGGGGTATGGGTTTTCTAGGCCTTGCCAGGATGCCGGCGGATGAGTTAGAAGCTGAGCTACAGTGGATTGATGATCATATCGGCGGCAAGCCTTATGGCGTTGATGTGCTAATGCCCAAAAACTACACCAAGCTACCAGAGATGAAAATTGGGCCTGAAGATCTTCCGCAAGAGCAGGTACAGTTTATGCGCAAACTCCTGGATGATGCGGGTATCCCTCGGTTACCAGAAGATGATGATCAGGCCATGCTTCGTGACAGGTTGACCCGGGTTACACAGACCCCGGAGGAGGAGATTACGTTACTTGATATCGCACTGAAACACCCGATAAAGGCCGTGGTAAATGGTCTTGGCATACCACCTAAAGAGGTGATCGATCGTCTGCATGACCGAGGCATCAAAATCGGCTCATTGACGGGGAAGGTTAAACACGCGATAAAACAAAAAGAGGCTGGCATCGATTTTATCGTGGCTGTGGGTACCGAAGCGGGTGGTCATACCGGTAGTGTTTCATCGATGGTTTTGTGGCCGCAAATTGTTGATGCTGTCACACCCACCCCTGTGCTGGCGGCAGGCGGGATTGGTGGTGGTCGACAGATGGCAGCAGCTATGACGCTGGGCGCGGACGGTATCTGGTGCGGGTCGATTTGGCTTGGCACCAGAGAGAGCGAACTTCAGCCTGAAATGAAAGAGCTTTTTTGGTCGGCATCGGCTGAGGACGCAATAAAATCACGTGCGCGTTCGGGTAAGCCGGTACGTATGCTTCGCAGTCAACTGACTGAGGCGTGGGAGCAGCCAGGTGCGCCGGACTATCTGCCCATGCCCTATCAGTCGATGGTGATGTGTGAGCCTGACCTGCGCTCCCAGCGGGCCAAGCACAAGGACTTCATGTACTACCCTGTTGGCCAGATTGTCAGTGCTATGCATGAGGAAACAACTTGTAAGCAGGTCATATATGATATGATGAGCGAATTTGTCGAAGTGATGGAACGGATGAACCGGCTCATCGCAACCGATTAAAAATGGTGGTCTGATCAGCTTCCTGGAACGGGGTAGGGGGTTCACTCAGATTTATGATAATAAAAAAGGGGAGATAACCGGTGAGCATACTTTTAATTGGGCTGGCTGTTTTTATTGCTATACATCTTCTGCCAACCTTTCTTCCTCAACGGCGTGTATTGATCGATAAGTTGGGATATCTACCTTATCTGGCGCTGTTCTCGGTCATCTCCCTTGCTGGATTTTTAATGATCATATACGGGTTTTCTCAGGCACCCCGTACCGCTCTTTACCAGCCGGTAGCCAGTGCTCCAGCTATTGCACAGGTTTTTATGCCGCTGGTTTTTATGCTGCTGTTATCGGCATATCTCAAAACACATATTCGTGATAAATTAAAACATCCGATGCTGATTGGTACGGCGATATGGGCAGTGCTGCATCTGCTGGCAAATGGCGATAGTGCTACGGTTGTACTTTTCGGTGGGTTCCTGGTCTATGCCATCGCTGATATTATTTTAGCTAAACCGCGAGAGAGCCTTGTTCCAGCCGGGACACCATCAATGCTGCATGATGGCGTGGCTGTTGTCGGGGGCTTGGTTCTTTATGCTGTGGTCATGCAAAGTCACCAGGCACTCTTTGGTGTTGCCGTGGTTGGTGGCTGAGTCAGAACACCCTGCCTGGGGATTGCTTTTATAATCCTAGATTCCTCAGTTGACCGCTCTATTCTAATAGTAACTTGTTGATATAAATATAATTAGTTCCGATCTATCTCTTCGCCCGCTGGGTAGAGTCACTCTACCCAGTCCAACTGAGGATTCTAGGATAATGGTTTCGGCTAAGCATTTTGTTGTGTTGACTTTAATAGATTATCAACCATTCGTTCCAGGTGTTTAATAGTGTTGCACTCTTTTGCGAGATGGCAATAGGGTAGATAGTTAAGCATTTCTGAATCGCCGGTTCCCCAGAAGGTTCGAGGCTCAGGGTTTAACCAGATGACCCGTTTTGCTCTTTTGTAGATATCTTTCATCACCTGTATCTGGGGGTCGCCGTTATTGTTTCGTGCATCGCCGAGAATGAGCACGGTGGTTTTGTTGTCCAGTTTGTCCAGGCATTCCATCTTGAATTCCAGAAAGGTTTGCCCGTAATCGGTGGGCCCCTGGCCGACATACTCCATAGCCACCTCTACGGCCCGCTCTACGGGGTACTCTTTAAATATGTCTGAGATATCTACCAGGGAGTAGGTGAACGCATAGCTGTCAATACGAGACAAAGCTTCGCTCAGTCCATACAGAAACAGTAATAAAAATCGAGAATAGGATTTTACCGAACCGCTGACATCGCATAACGTGATTATGCGTGGTTTATTAACGACTTTTGTTTTCCAGTAGGTTTCAAATAAAACACCATCGTAGGCGACATTTTTGCGCAGGGTCTTACGAAAATCGAGTATGCCTCGTTGCTGTTGTTTTTTCTTTTTGGAGTGCAGAATGCTTAGTCGCTTGGCCATTTTTTGCACAATGATGGCCATATTGTTGAAATCTCGCTGTTCAACGTTAGATAATTTCATCTGCTGAAGGTATTGTTGGCGCATCTTATCGCTGGCTGTTTTTCCATACATGCTCAGCTGTTGCTCTACAAAATTCCTGATATTGTAGTAAAGCCGTTTATAGCCCTGCCTGAGTAAACTTGCTTGAGCCGAGGATGATGGGCAGTTATCCCTTCCCAGGCGCGCTATCTCTCGGTTAAGCTTTTCTACGCCCATCTCTTTCATTATTTTGTGGGTATAAACACTTTTCTGAGTAAACACCCAGATATCAGTCATGCCAAGTTCTCGTGCAGCCTCCTTCATCGCTTTGGATAGTGCCGCTTTCTCGTTATTGAGCAGCATATGGGCCAGCTCGGAATCACCATCGTAGGGTTGTCCCGGTGACGCCAGGGGGGGCTCATCGTCTCCATTTAAAGGGGCCTCATCCTCTTGCGCTGCGGCATTGAGGGCTTCCTCAGCATCCTGGAATGCCTCAAAGGAAAAAAATTGATCAAAACACTCCTCAAGTGCAATCTCCTCCTCGGCGGTTTTTGCCAGGGTGACAGAAAGTGAATTTTTAAGCAGTTGCCGACTGCGCAACCCAACCAGTTTGATGGTTTTACCTGCTTCAATTGCGTCGGCAACGGATATAGTGATATCTGCTGCCCGAACGGCTTTGAAGAAATCTTCGATGGTTTGTTGCATCTTTCTGTTCCTGTACGATCATATTTTGTGCAGGGCAAGCCGGTTGACTGGCTACCCATTGTTTGTTTAGTGCTGTTGCTTGACAAACTAAACAGCTTGCCCCTGGTTCAACCGCATGATGCCAGCTCACGCATCGCTCGAAGTTCGTTAAGGCAATGAGCTCAAAAAGTCAGCTGGATCATGATGGTTAGTATGGCCTGCCTGGGCCATTTGAAAAAGCTCTTCTCGTCAACAAGTCAGACTTTATCCATAGTGATTGTTCTTGATAATCAATATGTTATACTTTGTTTATAAACCAGATTATATTTTATTGGATGTTCGCACGGCTGCTGTTTCCTGTGCTTTTGAGATGAATTCATTGAGGTGCTGCTCTGCTGATTCAATATCCTCTTCAAACTTAAGTATGGTATTCAGGGTTTCTTTCACCATATCATGTTCAAGATGCTCAGCATTGAGCAGTAATAGAACCTTTGCCCAGTCAATGGTTTCGGAAATAGAGGGCGCTTTCTTCAGTTCCAGTGTGCGAATCTGCTGTACAAAATTGACCAGCTCTTTGTTCAAAGCCTCAGATAGATCGGGTATCCGTGTTTGAAGGATGCGCCGTTCCAGCTTTTCATCAGGAAAGGGGACATGCAGGTGTAGGCAGCGCCGTTTCAATGCATCACTCATCTCTCGTTGATTGTTACTGGTGAGAAATACCAGTGGCTTTATTTTAGTTTTGATGGTGCCAATTTCCGGTATTGAAACCTGAAACTCAGATAGAATCTCCAATAAAAAGGCTTCAAACTCCTGGTCGGCTTTGTCGATTTCATCGATCAATAGTACGCAACCGGTGTCATGCTTTAACGCCTGAAAGAGTGGTCGGGGCTCAAGGAAGCTTTCTGAAAAGAACAGGTCTTCATGTTGATGCAGTTTCTCCATTGATTCTTCAAGCGTGGTGGCACCCTCAAGCAGTTCGCTTAACTTATCTTTGAGAAGCTGAGTGTAGAGCAGTTGTTTTCCATATTTCCATTCATAGAGTGCCTTGGACTCATCCAACCCCTCATAACATTGCAGTCGAACCAGTGGAACATTTAGTAGCTCAGCCGTGGTTTTTGCCAGTTCTGTCTTTCCGACACCAGCAGGCCCCTCAACCATAATAGGCTTTTGTAAGTTGTAGGCAATATACAAGCAGGTAGCAATTTTATTGCTACAGATATAATCGGCTTTTTCGTAGTTGGTTTCTATATGTTCAATAGAATCAAAAATATCATGTGAAAGTGTTTTCATTAAGTATGTCCTGGAAGTATAAATTGCCGTGTTTTTCTTGTTTGGCTAAGTTGGCACTGCGAGCAATGCTCAACAGTAGCGTAACATCTGCCATAATGGCGTTGAACTGAGGGTCTTGAGTGGCATTAGGAAAACTCGTCTTAGCCAACTCCTGAAAATGTTTGCTCAGTTGTTTGAAAGTGATCATGCAGGAGGTTAACAGAGGTTTCTCTGGATCGCTCTGGAGCTGCCTGGCTGCATTTTGTGCTAGCATATTAAGGGTGTCTTTGATTGCAACCAGTTCACCCAGTTGTTGTTGCTGTTCGGTTGGGATTGGGCCGGGCGAGCTGTTTTTTACCATGAGCTCTAACAGAAGCTCCAATGCACCGGTGATAGGGCCCATCATCAGAGCGTCTTCGTAGGTGCGGATCGGTTTTCCAATTAGCTCAAAGGCTTCACCCTCCCTGCCGAGCCTGTTTCCCTGTGGGATTATACAATCAGTAAATCGTAGCCCGCAATGGGCCAGGGGAGAGAGAGCTGCAAAATCCTCTTGCTCTAATCGTTCAAGCCCAGCGGTATCTTGGGGAACACAAAAAGCGGAGAACTGATTGCGGCCCTGTTCGCGGCCTGTGATGGCCAGTACGATATAAAAATCAGCAGTTGGCCCATTGGTGATGTGTGCTTTTTCTCCATTGAGAATATAATATTCGCCACTCTTTTCTGCCTGGGTGGTGAGTTTTTTGGGGTGTGCGCCTACACCAGGCTCGGAGATGGCAATAGCCAGCAAGCCTGCTCCCTTTGATAGCTGATCCATATAGCTATATCTGGTGTCAGCGTCCAGGAGTTTGCTTAATAGCGGTACGGCAAACTGGTGCATCACCCAGGCCATAACAAAACCAGGTGATGACAGCTTTTTGACTAAATAGCGTCCCGCCTGGACTCCATGTAGGTAGGGCAGCCCTCTGCCATGATCCTCCCTGGGGTGTGTCAGGCCTAGTAGTTGATGGGTTGCAAACAGCTGCCACAGCTTTATCGGAAACTCTTTGGCGATAGGTAATAGTCGTTGACGCTCAGCATCAGCCAGTGCCTGATCGATATTTTTATAGATGCTCTGCTCAATATTTTTTTCAGTGGCTGACATTTTTTAGCCTAAACGGTTATGGTGTTGATAATGCACGCTGTTATTGGATCAAGCTGCTAATGTGGGGCATGGTTGTCCGGCTTTGATTGATTTGGCGTAACCTTATCCCCCATCTTTTATAAGATGGTTATTTATTGTTTCGCACGGGAGGTTGCAAGCACCGGCGGCCCAGACCACCAATAGTAGACGCGCCGTTAGCGACCGGTTTTGTTTCAAAAACCTTTGGCAGCTATGGTCATTACCGTTGGTATTGTCCGTCGGTCTACGATTGTAATCCACTTGAAGGGGCTCGAATACATTTTTTATCATTTCCTCT